>DATDUC010000041.1:0-11866 GCA_035290545.1 archaeon
AACTGCCAATATGGCTGCTTGTCTTTACCGGGCGCTGACCAGTGCGGTGCCAACTCACCGCCGACATTTAGCAGTGTTTCTGCGTCAGGCGCTTTCCAGAGCTATGTTAGGAACACACATACTGTTTCAGTGAGCTCTGTCGGCTCTGACCCTAATGGCGAGCAGTTCAAGTTAAAATGCGGAAGCTCAACAGGCACGTATAATTTATGCACTGGCAGCCTTGCAGCAGCTAATCCGACATGTTCTTTTGCAAACATCTGGACCGACTCAGCAGATCACACAATTTACTGTGCCCTTGAGGATAGCGCAGTCGCAACCTCAATAGAGCGCACCGTGACAGTTTCCGCAGACAACACGGCGCCTACACTTACGCTTACAAGGAGCCCTTCAGGAGCAGTAACCCCGGGAACTTCGCTCACATTGACAGCTGATGCGTCTGATGCGAGAAGCGGGATAACTGCGATAAATATAATTGTTGACGGCTACAATGCCAGACAGTGCAGTGCTGTCAATTGTGTATATACCTTTACGCCTTCCTATGGAACTCATACTTACTATGCTAATGCCTATGACCGCGTCGGAAATGTTGCGTGGACTGACGGTAGTGTAGTTATGCCAGGGCCAGGACCAAATGGCAACGGCACATTACCTGGCAGTGGCACGAATCCAGGCGAGGGCACAACACCACTGCCACTACCAGCACCTGTTCCAGGAGAAAATGGCAGCCCATGCTCCAATAATAATGATTGTCGTTCAAACGTGTGTACCAATGGTCAGTGTACAGCAGCACCAGGCCCAGCTCCAACTCCTCCTTCGCTACCTGTGAACAACCCACCTGTTGTGCAGCCTATGACATACACAGGCAACTGCAAACAAGGTTCGACCATAACATTACAGTGCGCTGCTTCAGATGCAAACCAGGCAGCTAATACGCTTTCTGCCAAAGGATGGGCAGGCACCTGCACTGCTGGAAACTGCTTTGCAACGCGCTCATGGACATACCTTAGCAACGGAGACCTCGTCGCAAGCGGCGGGACATTCACAACGGACATTACCATAACAGCGCCTGAAGGAACAGGCATAGCAGCTACCTGCCAGGCGACAGATGCTTTGGGCGCGACATCAAACTGGGGTGATGCTTATCCAGTTTGCGTTGTCAACAACTGCCCTAACCCGCCTACGATAACAATTAATTCCATAACACCTAATCCTTCCAGTACCGGTACCTTGTCTGTAGCATTTACATCAAGCGGCGCGTTGCATGGCGATCCTTTTGTCAAGATAAAGCCTGGCTCGCAGCTTGGTGGTTCAAGCCAGAGGGCAGGAGTTCTGCGACAAAAGAACGGGAACATCTACACCTTTGAAGTGCCTGTTTCCGCGAGCGATGCTAATGGCATAGCAGACGTCTGGGTCGACGCGGAATTTACAGCGCCAAATGGCAACTGCCAGTTCAGCAGTTCGATACAACAGGTTACTATAGACACCCAGCCACCGACGACGACAGCACGATGCAATGGACTGCCTTGCACTTCCGCTATGGTTTACACTGCTCCGCTGCAGCTCACATTCGGATGCAGCGATGCGACGACCAGCTGCGACTCCACATTGTTTAGTGTTGATTCGCCTGCCAGTGAAAAATACAGCGGCACCCGACAGCTTTCTGCTGACGGTCCTCATACTATTTATTACCTTTCCAATGACACCCTTGGAAACCGGGAAATTGAAAAAAGCCAGCCGATAAGCGTCTTCAAGCCACCATGCAACAACCCGGCAGAAGAGCCTTCCTGCAATCCAAGCGGATTCGTGGGCGTGGAATTATATGCCAAACTTAGCTTCAACAAGACTAATGTAGTTACAGGTGATGAAGCACAGGCAAACCTATACTGCTTCCTGCGCACAAAGGATACTACAAAACGGTTTATACGACCTTGCAATCCTGACACGACCAAGCTGTCAATTATTGTTGACAAGGGAACGGCCAAACAGAAAAACTACTTTGATTCTACAAATGGTTACATACCACCAACCAGGGCTGCGTTTATAACTCCAACCTATCAGAAAGATTCCACTTATAAATTCAATACAATAGACGCACCAACCGGAACTTACACGGTCACTAGAAGATGGGACTTCAAGCTGCCTACGAATGTTTTCCAGTCTAACGTGTGTGTTAATGTTACTGACCTCGGTACAGGCCTTAGTGTCGAGACCTGCGGAGACTATTCTGTAACAGAATCAGAATTCCTGTTTGGCGCTGACTTCCCTGATTTGGGCGTGTCTGTTCCGCTTACTGTTGATCCAGGCCATGACCAGGTCGCCAACTTTACCAAAACCATGTTGATAAACTTCACAGCAGTTCCGAGCACAAGAACGTTTTCAGGCATATCAGTATGCGAGCCGCCAAGCTGCCGCGTTGATTTCAGCTTTGACGCGCCTGTTTATGACAAGACAACAAAATGGGACGCTTTCCAGAAAGCGTTTGTCGCGTCCAATGTCATTGATATTGCCAGCAATAATTTTGTTTGCGACCAGTACAAGACCCTCTATCTCCAGACGCAACAGGCAGGCGGACCAACAGCCACCACATCAAAGGAGTTCTTCGTGAACTGCCAGACAAAGATAACGGTCACGCCTGTGGAAAAGAGATTCGCCCTGGGTAACCAGGTCGTGGATAATGCATTTACGCTTACTATTTACAATCCAAAGGAAGGTGTGGTTGACAAAATCTTTAATATTACAGCAACCACCACAAGCCCTATTTTCAACTTCCAATGGATAGAATTCAGGTGCACTGAGGCTGGATGTACTGTTGACCCGGTAAACAACGACAAGGTTGAGCTCACGATTGCTCCAGAGTCCCAGAAATCGTTCTCTATGCTTGTTTCCACACTGGCAAGGTCAGGCTCGTTCCCGATAACGTTCGTCGCAGAAGACACAGATGGATACACCTTTTCGACAACAGCCAGCATACTTGTGTTCGCTGAAGGCCTTAGTGAGTTCGCTTCCTGGCAGCTCATAATATTAGTCATTGCAGTCGTCGTGCTTATTGCCTACTACAAACTTGATCTTGGACATAAGAAAAAAAGAACGCCAAAGAAAAGGACAAAAAGGAAATAAGTGGTTTCTTTAGGGAAATGTGATTTATAAGCGTTTTCATTTATAGTTATATTTAGTGAAAAGGGTGGAATTAAATGAAGGAATCAACTTGCATAGTATTAGATTTTTTGCCAAACGGATATTCCGACAGAAGGCACACGGAACCGGTAGCCCAGGCTATGGGCACCTCTTTCTTCTCCCTGCTTGAGCTGGTCACACGGGAGAATGTTTCACTGACACAGGAAGAAGAGGTTTACATAGGCGAGGGAAAAAGAGACAAAATAAGATTTATACGCGGACAGCTGGAGTACAGAGACCTAACGAGTATGGCAAAAAATATGCTACCGGAAATGGTTGAAAAACTTGTCCGCAAGAACGAGCAGCGGTTTGTGGAATTTTTCAACAAAGGAACAATAGTCACGCCAAGAATGCACCAATTCCAGCTGCTTCCGGGCGTAGGCAAAAAACACATGATGGACATACTTGACGAAAGGTCGAAGAAGCCGTTCATCAGCTTTACGGAGATTTCCGAAAGAGTAAAGCTCTTTCCGGATCCGGTAAAAACAATAGTACGCCGCGTTCTGCAAGAGTTAGAGGGTGAGGAGAAATACTATCTTTTTGCCATGAGGCAAAGAAAGATGGAAATGGGAAGATTCTAGCTTCTAACCAGACTTCGCTGTTTTAAAAAGGTTTGGAGCCAAGATGAGTTAGAATTTTATCAAACAGTGGTGTAACATGGTACAAAAATCATATGGAAAAATGCGTGGAAGCAGGAAAAAGATGAGAAATCCTGTGAAACCAACGCTTACGGAATTGCTTAGAAAATTTACCATAGGTGATAAGGTTCATATTATTATAAGGTCCAGCGGCAGTTTTCAGAACCCAAAATTCCACGGGAAAACAGGAACAATAGTTGCAAAGACTGGACGATCTTACCTTATAGACGTGAAAGACGGCAATGCAACCAAGAGAATTTATCTGGAACCTGAGCATCTTAAGCCTTTCCAGCAGTGATACTTGGAATACCATTGATTGAATCATGGTATTCCTGTATAAGAGAATCCATAGGCTGTGGTGTGATGGATTCTCTTAATATTAAACAGGAGATGATTTGATGGAGATAATTTCCGAAGAAGATGTAAGCATACACGATGCAAAGAAAATAATAGATGAGCGCAAGCAAGAAAGAGATCTTGTTTATGATCAAAAGATATGCTTAGAATATCTGGAAAAGGTTGCAACGCTCTCCTCAACGCAGCTCAAGAACCTGATGGAAGAACTTACAAAAATAGCAATACTTAAGCCACGTTATTTAGCACTTATACTTGGCATGATGCCTGACACGGAAGAGGAAGTGGAAATGCTTTTCTCCAAGGAAAGAACAAACCTCAAGAAAGAAGAAATTAAAAAGATTGTTGAGATTGTCAAGAAGTATAAGAAATAAGCCCTTTTCTTTGGTAAAGAAAAGCGCTTGCGGAAAAGAAACTTATTATTTATTTTGGTTCCCTGTCGTTCACAAAAGAAAATTATTTTTTAGCTTTAGTCTTAGCGACTTTTTTGTTATGTATTGCAAGGACATCAAGTTCCTTGCATAAACATGCTTGACCTAAAATGCTGCTCACTGATGGAGTTGTGCGGCCATTGTCGCCGCTTATCAGTTCCTTTACATAAAGTCCAGCTTCGCACTTGACTTCAATGGAAAATTTCTTTTTGTCCAGGAATGTTGCCTTGAGCGTCTTTAGTTTTCTATGACGAAATTTGTCAGCACGACGGTGAAGAACACGCTCAGGGGTTTTCTGCTTTATGTCCCCAATAAGTTTTGAAAGTTTTTTCAAGTCATCACGGGAAATGTTCTCACACACAACCACAGCTTTGTAAGTTTTGTCAGCACGCTCTTCTTTTATGCGACGCACTTCAGCTATGTTTGATACGCGCAAATTCCTTATTTTGATTCCTTTTGCAACTTTTTTTGTCAACGCAGCGAGATTTATTTTTCTTGTGCGTGGCTCTAATATTTCGAGAACAAACGGTCTCCAGCCAAGGCAGCGCGCGTCTATATCTTCGCGGCCCAGACCGTGAAGCTTGCTGGATTTGCCTTTCGTAGCAATTAGAAAAGGTTTTGCCATTATTTCTTCTATGGATGTCTTGTATTTTTTTGATGGCCATCGCGTCTGTGGAATTCCTCGTATAAGTTTCTGGTATTCGCCGTAAACGAAAAGCGGATTAATCTGGATGTCGGCTTTTCCTTCTGGCATGTCGATTATAAGATTAACATCAGGGTTTGAATCGAAAGTTGCCTTTGTTTTTTTCTCCACAAGTTTTCCTATTTCCCTGTTCAGCTCGGCTTTTATTGGCTCGCAATAATCTATCCCCACAGTTTCCCAAAGATTTTCCTCTCTGGAAATCAAGTCAAAGGAAAGTTTTGTGCCGATAAGGAATGTTGAGAATTCACATTTATTTGTCGCTTTTGCAACCTTGCCTGCTATTTTTTCCAGGTTATCAAAAACTCCTTCGCATACCGAACATTTTTTCTTTTCTGTCTTCAGAGAAAGTTTGTGAAAACCAAACCCGTGAAAATTCGACATGTCGAGGTCGCCAAAATAATCCTCCTTATCGATGCTCATTGCCACGAGCGTGCGCAGCATCCGACCACGCTCAACATTTGTGTAGCCGCTCAGTAGCTGTGCGAACTGGCGGCCTAAGCAGGAATCACAAACAGGCTGTCTCAAAATGCGATGCGCTTTTTCCTGTATTTGCATAAGAATAATTGTTTGCGGGATTTAAAAAGAAGAATTATAGCGAAAGACGAATCACTTATCGGTATACCAGAATCTTCGATTCCCGACTTTCTTTAGTTTTATTTTTTGATCTTTTTTCAAGGTCTCAAGGTATTTTAGTGCTATTGCATCACCCATCGATAGGGCTTCAGAGACCTCATTAGTAGACATAAATGGTTGTAACTTTAGCACATTTAATATTTCTTCTTGATATTTTTCTGGTGTGAAGCCTTTTTTCTTTGGCATAGTATTCTATAGCATAGTAAACTATATAAAGAATAATTCTCTATATTTATGTGGTGTGGTATGTGTTAGATATTTCAGGAATAGAGCCAAGCAGATATGATAAAATAGCACGCGTTTACTTACCAATAAAAATTACAGACGATTTGGCTTATGTTTGCGGTGTATTAGCTGGAGATGGACATATAAAAATTAAGCGGCCTAAAAAACATGAGTATTTAATAAAGTGCGTCGGTAACCCTCTAGATGAAAAAGAGTTTTACAATAAAATTTTGACTAGGTTATTCTATAAGTTATTCAACATAAAACTTAGACCAAAACTGCATGATCAAAGTACAACATATGGATTTTCTTTACGCTCAAAATCTTTGGCATTATTTTTGACAACAATCATAGGTCTGCCAGATGGAAGAAAAGACAATATAGAAGTACCAAAAATATTCTTAGAGAATAAAAATATGATGAGAGCATTTATTCAGGGATTTGCCGATACGGATTTATCTTTGTCGTTAAAAAAACGTTACAAAGCTTACAAATACTACCCTGTTGTAAATGGCGTATCAAAATCAAAAAAACTTATAGATCAAATATCTGATTTTTTGATATCGGAAGGCTTTAGGGTGAGCAATTTTAAGCATAATTATTATGATCCTAGGGTAAACAAGAAAATAATAAAATATGAAATTTCTATTTACGGTCATTTACAGCTTGTTGCGTGGATGCAGATTATAGGATTTCGACATCCAAAACATCTCAAAAAATTCCAAATATGGAAAGAGATAAACAAAGATAATAAAAGAGCAGTTTCTGCATTTGTTAAATTAAATAGCGGAGAGTGGATTTGAATTCAGCGACAAGAAGCTAGATGCTTCTTACCTCCACTGACCTCCGGGTTATGGGCCCGACGAGCACTCCAATGCAGTCTACTTCTTAATCAGTAGATGGCTGCTCTACTCCGCTATACTTCTAATAAAATCCTTTAGGTTTTAAATAGCCAACATAAATGCATCACAGGAAAATTACAAAGAGCTTTCTTGCACAAATAAATAGTGGAGAACCACATTAGTATTGTATATGGGGGAACGTGGTGCAGTTTACAGTGGTGAGCGAATACATCGCGTGCATGCCAAACTACCTTTTTCTGTTTATCCTGGAATGTCTTACATAGGATATGATGAGTGTGGATTCTTTCCTCCAAAAAAAGACGAACATGCGCCTCGTTTCAAACAACAAGTTCTCTGCGCTACTGTTTCCAGTAACCCTGTTGATGGTGCTGTCTTTACTCATGCTACTGAGCTCGCGTCTTATATTCATCATGATGCCAGGAGACGACCACAAATAACATGGACAGAGTTGAACGGTGCGCACTCAAGAAAACCCGTTCTTTTTAAAAATAATATTGCAACAAGAATGGTTAGCGCAGCTAGGCTTATTATGAAACTTGGATATACGGGTGATGTTATGACGCCTGCGTATATAGACAGATTCTGGCCAGAAAAATTTGATAAATTATTTTTTTCTATTCTAGATTATTATGGTGCTACCGGTTCACCAAATTCTTTATATATTAAAAGCCATGCAGATACTCATGTTCGCGTTGTCAAGCAAGCAGAAAGAGAGGCAAAACATTTATGGCACTCTCCTTTGAGACACCGCGATCATGGAGATTCTTTTCTCGAAGTTTCGCCGGATGAAATTGAAGATTGTATGGCTTACATGGCAAAAAACATGGGCGCAGAATTAAAAGGACTTAGAGAATTTGAATTTTCTGATGCGGCATGATGCCTAATTAAAACTTTCTTTATAATTTAATTCTATGAAAATTCTAATTAAGCATGAGGTGGTGGTCTTCTGAAAATATTAGGCATAGACGAGTCCGGTAGAGCTCTATGAGTACAGTTAGGCCCTGTCTGTGGACCGATGACAATATGTGGTTATCTTATTGACAACGAGAATCTGGCAGAACTCAAGGTGATGGGTGTCAAGGACTCGAAATTACTTACGGAGGCAAGACGTGATGAACTTTACCCGCTTCTAAAGAAACTTGCCCATGATTTTGTTGTCCTGAAGATTTCTGCGGAGGAAATTGACAAGTTGCGCAGCGAAAGCAACCTGAATGCTTTAGAGATAGAGCGAATGCAGCATATTATAAACATGTTCAATCCAGACAAGGTTATAATAGACTCGCCCGAGGTTGATGTAAGGAATTTTTCCAAAAAGGTGATGTCTAAAGTGAGAAATACAAAGATAGAAATCGTGGCTGAGAATTTTGCCGACAAAAAATATCCTGTTGTAGGCGCCGCGTCCATACTGGCAAAGGTGGAGCGGGACGGTGAAATAAAGAAACTGCACAAAAAACACGGCTTTTTCGGCTCCGGCTACCCGAGCGATGAAATCACAATCAGGTTTTTAAAGGATTGGATTAAAAAGAATAAAGAGTTCCCCTCTTTTGTTCGCAAAAGCTGGTTCACGGCACAGTGGATAAAGGAGGAAAAAGAGCAGAAAACGCTTAGGAGTTTTTGATATGGGATTGAAATCTTACTTTGATGTTGAATTGAGAACAACGATTGTTTATGCAGTTATTGCTGTTATCGTGGGCTATGTTTCCATGACTATGAACAACACAGCTTACGCAGCAGTTGTGGCAATATTGGTTCTTGTTGTCTTGACATTTGCTTTGCGTGCTGTTTTCAAGATAAAGCAGGACGTAAAGTGGTGGCTGGGTAACGGAGTAATTGTTTACTTATTTTTATGGATTATAGTGTGGACGATTTTCTACAATACTTACGTAATTTAGGTGAGAAATATCAAGGCAAATAACACGGAACGAGTTTACACCGTAGATGCCGCAAAAATGGCTGGAAAGCGCGCAACTGTTTTTGGCTGGGTCCGCAAAACAAGGGACCTTGGAAGCCTGATGTTTATTGTTTTATACGACCGCTTCGGTGAAATTCAGGTAACATTGAAAAAAGGCGACAAGAATTTTGAAATGGCTGGTAAAATATCAAGAGAGAGTGTATTGAAGGTTACAGGCACTGTCAGTAAAAATGAAAAGGCACCAGGCGGAATCGAGCTCAATCCGGATGAAATAGAAGTTATTGCCAGAGCAGAGTCACCTCTACCGCTGGAGACAGACCCGAAGATAAAGTCCGAGCTGGATACACGAATAGACAACAGGTTCATTGATCTTCGCAAGAAGGAGCATGCTGCTATTTTTGCGATAAAGGATGTTATTTACAGAAGTTTTATTGAATATCTTGAAAAAGAAGGTTTCGTGCTGATGCATACACCATGCATTATTGCAGCGGCTACTGAAGGAGGAACAAACCTTTTCCCGCTTTCTTACTTTGACAAGGAAGCGTTTCTTGTACAGAGCCCTCAACTCTATAAACAAATGTTAATGGCTTCTACCTTTGACAAGGTAATGATAATCACTCCGGCTTTCCGCGCTGAAGAACACAACACAATCCGCCATCTTAACGAGTGCCTCCAGATGGACATAGAGACGGCTTTTGTCAAAGATGAAGAGGGTGCGTTAAAATATGCCGAGGGTGTCATAAATTATATTTACAAACAAGTTTCTGAAAAATGCAAAGATGAACTGAAGGCGCTTGATAGAAAACTGGATA
Source organism: archaeon (assembly GCA_035290545.1). GTDB lineage: Archaea > Aenigmatarchaeota > Aenigmatarchaeia > GW2011-AR5 > GW2011-AR5 > GW2011-AR5. The sequence goes on from DATDUC010000041.1 coordinate 9,746, forward strand.
TCCCGAAGTTACCTTTCAAGCGAATGACTTATGATGACGCGCTTAAGTTTCTGGCAAAAGAGGGAATCGAGATAGAATGGGGCAATGACTTTACGCCAGAAGCAGAGAAGATGATAGGCAAACATTTCAATCCGGTTATAATAACAAAATGGCCTACAGCGATACGCGCCTTCTACTCAATACCTGAGCCGGGGCGCGAAGAGGTTTGCCGCGGCTATGACATGCTCATAGACGGTATGGAAGCCATGTCAGGCGCGCAGAGAGTTCACGATTACAAGCAGCTTGTTAGTATACTAAAAAGCCGCGGCATGAATCCGGAAAATTTCAAGTTCTACACAGACGCGTTTAGATATGGTATGCCGGCCCATGCTGGATGGTCATTTGGCCTGGAAAGACTAACCATGTTCATCTGCGGTCTCAAGAATATCCGCGAAGCAACTTTGTGGCCTCGTGACCGCACGAGATTGACACCTTAAGCCCCTTTCTTAAAAAGAAAGTGTCTTGCGGTCAAAGAAATATTATTTGCTAAATTCGCCTATTTCTGGTTTTATGGTTTCTGCCATGTCCCGCGATCTCATGTTTATCGAAATCTCATGAAGTCCGGCGTTGAAGTTTACTGTTGAATTATCAAGAATATGGCGGTCCATGAAAACCTGCAGGCCGAACAAGTTGCCGAATGGGTGGACACTTCCCACCTCGCAGCCGGTCAGACGAAAAACATCTTCAGCGCTAGCGAGTTTTGCTTTGCCTATTTTTGGCATGAGCTTGTTGAAATCTATTTTTTTATTGCCAGGCACCAGAACCAGGAAGAAACCTTTTTCGGATTTCACAACCATTGCCTTTACGCCGCTGCTCAAAGGCACACCGCGTATTTTCGCTGCCTGTTCTGACGTATAGACGCGCTCATGGGTGAGAATTTTGTATTTTGTATCATTGCCATCCAGCAACGCTTTCAGAGCCTCAACTTCTGATTCCATAAATAACTATAGTAAAAAAGAGATTAAAACGCAAAAGTGATGCGAAACAACTCTGACAAAGAGCGACACATATTTTTTACCATAAATCCATCAAAAATAACCCACTTTTTTCAGCAAATTATCTTTTTATTTGGGGAAACCTAATAAAATTCTAGTGCACATCAGCAATCATCAGTTAAATGTTGATTGTTTGGTATCACTCACGATGATTGGGATGTCGGTATACATGAGATGCCCAATTATTAACAGAGAGGTATACCGAACATGAAAGCTCAAACAGCCTTAGGTATATTTATCGCGTTTGGCGTAGTGTTATTAATAGGATCGTCTTTTTTTACACCCAAGGCTTATGCAGAGCCATGCAATTGTTTTGATAATACAGATTGCGCTGTTGGCGAAACGTGCGATCCTGATAACACTATGTGCACGGTAACCGGTGGCAATGTAGGTATGTGTGTTGGCGGCGGAGCTACTTGTACTCCTGCCTGCACTTCTCCACAAGTATGCCAGAGCGGTGCATGCGTTACTCCTCCTACTACACCACCCGGCACTGACACAGGAACCGCAGTGGGTGTCGGCGACATGAGCACATGCTCTGGTACAACGGGCTGCACAGGCGCCACATGCCGCTGGAGCAAATGTGCGACAACTGCTGACCCGACAAAGATAGAGTTCACATTTACCATACCTAACACGTGTAATGGACCTTCGGTCTATTCTGGCGGGAGATATGTTCCTGCTAATCCATGCGCAACAACTCCGGTTTCGTTTCCTGACAGCGTGAAGGCGGCTTATGCAAATGGATGCATGCATAGCATAATTCTTACACAAGTTCAGTCTGATAATTACGGCAACGTATGCGCTGGTGCAGGATGCAGCGCTACTAGCGCTCCAGCTACTGGCATTATTCCGGGCCCGCCAACCGGTGGCGGTGGCGGAGGCGGCGGTGGCGGAGGTGGCGGAGGCGGAGGCCGCGAACCCGTGGCAGCTGTCGTGGCAAAACCTACTTTTAGCGTGACAGGATTTGCGACAGGCGCTGGCGGCGTTATCTATACGGCAGCAAGCAATGGCGTGTGGGCACCAAATATTGATGCGACCAATGCTTTTGACAGCACGAATCCACAAGTGAGCCTTTATGTTGTTG
>DATDUC010000042.1:0-3836 GCA_035290545.1 archaeon
GTTCTAACGATGATGAAATCCGATTTTTATGAAGCACTACAAGATGTCACCACTGGAAGAATGCCATCTATAGAGTGGCACGATGTATACGCAGTTTGTGTTGTGCTTGCTGCTAAAGGATACCCGGAATCTCCAGAAAAAGGTAAGCCAATAGAAATCAACACCAAAAACGATAACGTAAAAGTTTTTCATGCAGGAACGGCTTACAGGGACAGTGATACTCTGATAGCAAGCGGTGGAAGAGTGCTTGGAGTGACGGCATACGGAGACACAATCGAAAGGGCACGTGATCATGCATATGCTGCCGTTGATGAAATACACTTCGAAGGAAAGCAATTCCGTCGCGATATAGGCTTACGTGAGGTCATGAGAAAATGACATTAGTACGTGATGATGTGGAGTTGTTTCAAAACCCTGATAGAGGGATGATGAATGTCCTCGTGCTTGCTTCCGGAACAGGAACAAATTTTGAGAAGGCATACGAAGGTTCACAGGAGCCAGGTGCAAATTATTCTATTACATATTTACTTACGGATAAAGAACGGAAAAAAGGTGCAACAGAGTCAATAGGTGCAATTCAAAGATCACAGAGATTAGGAGTACCGTACAAATCGCTTCCTGGAATGAAAACATGTGGCAGCTATGCAGAAGCACAGCACGGCTTTCACGAATATATGGAGTATCAGACAAGAGTCCAACATTTCAACCAGATGATGATTGATGAGGTAGCAAGATTTGAAAAGGAACGTGGCATGACGTTTGATATAATGCTTCTGGCCGGTTACATGAGATTTGTAGAAGGTGCTCTCTGGAGAAGATTCGAGAGGAGATCAATAAATGTGCATCCTGCATATCTTACAGTCTTGAACGATTTCAATATAAGAAAGTACACAGGCGCCGATGCCGTTATGCTTGCTCTAAATAACGGAGAGAACAGAACAAGATCTTCAATAATTCTTGTGGATCCAAAACCTGACGCTGGTGCAGTTCTCGTCTCAGGACCCTGGCTCAACTATGACGGACCGAGACCTGTAACAGAAGAACTGAAGGACAGACACCAAGACAAACAAAAAGAAGTAAGCGACTGGCCTGCATTGAAATTTGCTCTCCGGGCAATGGCAAACGGTGAACTTGGATTACATAAGAGAAAATTCCACGCTGATGGCAACCCCGTCGTTGTGTATAAAGGAGAAGAAATGCCTTACAAAGGTTATGATATGGAGTTGATAAAATGAGATATTCAGATTTGGTTGATTATGATAAACTAGATCCTGTTAAGAGACAGGCTATGGAAATGTTTTCTTCCACATTAAAACATCCGGACCGCCTTCGAATACGTGTCATGCCAGTTGGCGAATCCGGAGTTGCCTTGGATTTTCTCGATTATGACTTCATGCTTGGCTTTAATGTAGAAGGACTCGGCACAAAAAACGATATTGCTGACACGATGTACGCTGAAATGAAAAGACAGGGATATCCACATCCTGAGCGTGTATATCGTTTTTTAGGACAGGACACAGCAGCCATGTCTATCATGGACTTGGTAAGTTCTGGTGCTGATCCATTTGCGTATGGAGATTTTCTTACATCCGGGAGTGCTAACTGGTTCACAGACGAGGAAAGAAACAGAGAACTTCTTGAAGGATACAGGGCTGCAGCTTACATAGGTAAATTTGCAATTCCGTGCGGTGAAACTCCTGCGTTGCCGGATATTGTAAACCCTGAAACATTGGTGCTGGAAGGTGCATCAATCGGACTTATCAGACCAAAAACTCGCCTCAGTTATGGGCAGAAGATAAGAGTTGGCGACATGATATACGGACTGCCAAGCATGGGGGTCTGCGCAAACGGCATATCAAAAGCACGAAAAATAGCTGCAAAACTCCCTGAAGGCTATTTCACATATATGCCAAGTGACGTATTGCTTGGAGACGGACTTCTTGTGCCAACACCAATCTATGTAAGGTTGGTAATAGAAATGTTCGACGAGGCTGACCTTCACTATGCATCACCGATAACAGGGCATGCCTGGGAAAAAGTTGCAAGGCCGCGACGGTCGTTCAGATATGTTATTGATACGCTTCCTGAAGTATTTCGGTTTCTGATAGAACATGGAGCACAGCATGGCTTTGATGTTTCCGACAGGGAAAATTACTATGTCTGGAACATGGGAACAAGTATCGCACTCGTTGCTCCTGCCAGTTCAGAGCGCAGCATGAGAGAGATCGCATCAAAGCACGGAACACATATGCAGGTCTTGGGGCATGTCGAAAAAGGTGACCGTGAAACGTATCTTGCGCAGAAAGATATAACTTATACACCATAATCACGAGTCAATTCTTTTTTGCAGTGAATACATCTTATAACCAGACAACTACAGAAATGGTTATATAGCAGTAAAGATATTAAAATATTATGGAGCAGAAGCCCGCAGCCATAATAAATTTTAATTCAGACACAGCATACTTTATTGGAGTTTTGCAAGGCGACGGCAACATAAACAAATCATTTAACAAGAAAGGATGGCTAATGACTTATGGAATAAGAGTAGCAGTTAGTTACAAAGACAAAGATTACGTTAATGTATTGAAAAAATTAATCATTAAAAATTTTGGCTATAATCCTCCCATTCACAATGCAGCCAGGTGTTATGATATTTCTATTTATGATAGAAGTTTAGTTCGCGCTTTTGAAGAATTTAAACGTAATATGAAAATACCAGACTTCGCTCTAAAAGATACCAATTCATTAGCCGCGTATTTACAGGGGCTATTCGATACAGATGGGTGTTGTAGTAGCAGAGGAACTAATGGCGTAATAGATTTCTCAAATAATAGGAAAGAGCTTGTTGAATCAGTTAGGAGTATTTTAGAATCAAAATTTAATATAAAATCTTATATAAGACTGAATAAAAAGGAGGACTACAAACCTGTATATAGGTTAATGATTTCAAACAAGTTGAATGTAGTGCCTTTTATAGAACAAATAGGATTTCGTCACCCGCGGAAAAAAAGATTGTCAGAAGGTTTATTGAAAATTTACAAAAAAATGCCTACACGTTCCATAAGAAATATGGGGCATGAAAAGGTAATCGAGAGTCTAAAGAGAAAACACGAAATGACAACAAATGACATAGCAAATAAATTAAATCTACACAGAGAAACAGTAAAAGAACATTTAGAAAAATTAGAAAAGAAAAAGATTGTAGAAAAACGTATTGTTTATTTCAATAGATGGGGAATAATTAAGAAACCGTCATGTAAAAGATATTATTGGAGGTTGAAAAATGTTTAGCGGATATTCTAAAGGAGCAAGAAGCGAGCGCGAGCTAGTACATACACTTTCTAAAATGGGCTACATGACAATTCGGGCGCCACGCTCCGGAAGAATAAATTTAGCAAGCCCAGATGTCATAGCTGCCAAGCACGGAAAGCTGCTGGTGATAGAAGCCAAATTCCGCAAGTCAGCTTTCACCGTGCCTCCAGAACAATTAGCTGAGTTGGATGAGTGGGTAGAAAAAGCAGGTGCAATAGCCTACGTAGGTTGTAAGATAGCCAGAAAAGGCTGGAAATTTTTGAAGCTTGAGGAAGTCAAAGTCAACAAAGGCAATATAGGCAAGAAGTTCATCGAAGAAAAAGGAATTTCAATAGACTTAATTTAAAAACCAACTAAGCTTAAAAGCATTAAGTTTCTAATAATAGTATTAAGGGAGAATTATGCTTTCATACTTATTTGTAAAGAATGTAACAGGTGTGCATAGCTAGTTCTTCCTCTAACAAAATACGACGCGCGAAAGCGCTATAGAGGAGAGGTGGTAATTATGGCCAAGTTGGCTC
>DATDUC010000043.1:0-3840 GCA_035290545.1 archaeon
AATCTAAAAAGTGGTGATTTGGTAGATGCTGAACCGAGGAAAACGCTACTAAGCAAAGCCTACATAAGAAAAAAGACCGATGGCAAGGAACTGAACTATCTCGAATTAAGGGAAATAGTTGACGACGTAATAGCAAGAAACCTAAATGATCTGGAAATGGCGTCCTTTGTAACAGCATTGCATATACGTGGTCTTACCCTGAATGAGAGCATGGCTATGTCAAAGGCAATGATAGCGACCGGCAAAAAAGTAAAATTTACAGGTACAGTAGTTGATAAACATTCTATTGGTGGCGTTCCAGGAGACAAAACATCTATACTAGTTGTTCCCATAATTGCTTCGGCAGGATTGACTATACCAAAAACCTCCTCCCGTTCCATAACATCGCCAGCAGGAACAGCTGATCGAATGGAAGTTTTGGCACCGGTCGAGTTTAATACTGACGAAATTAAAAAAATTGTAAAAAAAACCAAGGGATGCCTGGTTTGGGGGGGTGCTGTAGACTTGGCACCGGCCGATGACCTTTTCATAAGAATAGAACACCCTCTTGGCCTTGATCCGCTCCTCCTGCCCTCAGTAATGAGCAAGAAAAAATCCGTCGGTTGTAGATATTTGATTATTGATATTCCTACAGGCTCTGGCGCAAAAATGGAGAAGAAAGAAGACGCGGAAAAAGTCGCGGCGAATTTTAAAGCCCTTGGAAAAAAGCTTGGCATAAAAGTTGAATGTGCAATCACACGAGGAGACCAGCCCGTTGGCTATGCCATGGGACCTGCTCTGGAAGCCCGGGAAGCTTTGGAAGTGATAATGGGACGTTCTAAAAGCGACGTTATTGACAAGGCAACATCTATTGCAGGCCTGTTGCTAAGTATGGTTGGAAAGGGAAACAAAAAAACTGCCGAGGCACTTATCAAAAACGGAAAAGCGGAAAAAAAGTTGCGGGAGATTATAAAAGCCCAGGGCGGAAACCCCAATATAAAACCTGAAAACATACACGTGGGGACCTACACATTTTCTGTAAAGTCAAATGTTGGCGGTATTGTCGCTGGAATAAATAATGCGGCTCTTGTGGATATATGTCGTTCTGCTGGCACGCCTCAGGATCATGGAGCAGGAATCCTCTTGAACAAAAAGATAAATGACACGGTCAAGAAAGGAGAGACTCTGTTCACCATATACTCTGAAAAGCAGCAAAAGTTGGAATCCTCAATAAAAACAGCAAAAGCTTACGATATTTACAATATACTTTCTGGAAAAAGAAAGATGCTTATGGAAAAATTATAAGGTTAACGGAAAATACGTTAGTTAGTGATATGCATGAAAAAATTTCTTCTTGTAATTATTGACGGCGCGGCCGACGAAGGTCGAAGTGCATTTGCCGCGGCAAAAAAACCCCATCTTGATATGCTAGCGTCTAACAGCACTTGTGGACTATGGTCAGGCCCGCACGCACCTCATTATAATCCCAGAAGCATGTCGAGCGTTGCGACTCTGGAAATATTGGGTTACTCTTATCATGACGAGCCAGGCCGTGGTTATCTGGAGGCGCTTGGTTTGGACCTAAAGCCTGGAAAATCACTTTGCCTGAGAGGAAATTTTGCTTGTGTTGACAAAAATATGAAAGTCATTGATCGCCGTGCCGGACGTGATGAACACGGGCTTGATATATTGGTGAGAGACATTAACAAAAAAATAAAAGCCATAAACAATGTAAAAATAAAGGTTCATAGGCTCATTGGCCATCGTGTAGTTGTTGTGTTTTCTGGAAAAGGATTAGATAAACACGTTACTGACAGTGACTATGGTAATAAGACACATGAAATAAAACCACTTGAGCATGGAGCAAAAAAAACAGCTGAAATTCTTAACATTTTTGAAAAGCAAGTTCATTCCTTGCTCTCTGGTCATAAGATAAACAAAAAAAGAAAGGTCCCTGCCAATTACATGATTTTGCGTGGCGCAGGCTCAGTCCAACCCGTGAGAAGCTTCAATAGCAAATATAATGTGAAGGCATGTTCTATCAGCGGTGTTAACATAATACGCGGCATTTCACGGTACCTTGGTATAAGCATTATTGATGTGCCTCTCAACCAGCTGGAAACTGATCTTCACCTACGTGCAAGAAAGGCCATAGAAGCATTGGATAGATATAATTTTGTGATACTACACATAAACGGCGCCGACACCTGTTCTCATGATAAAAATTTCGCCGCAAAGGTAAAGTTCCTGGAGAAAGTCGATGCAGAAGTTTTTTCCCAAATAACAAAGATGCGCTCGATGAACATAGCAGTTATAAGCGATCATGTTACAAATTCAAATACTGGTGAACATATTTTTGGCTCTGTACCTTTTCTTATTTATTGTCCCGAGGAAGATATAGAAGAAGGATGCAAGTTTGACGAAAAAAGCTGCAAAGGAAGTTTCATAGCCGATAATCCAATGAAAAAAATCTTGTATACGTGATAACATGTACATAATAAAAGCCGATGGAAGAAAAGAGGAGTTCAGCGAAGAGAAAATAATAGGAACCTGTGTAAGGTCAGGTGTGTCAAATGCCATTGCCAGAAGGATAGCAAAAAAGATAGCTGCATCAGTCCAGGACGGCATGACGACCCACAAGATATACACTATGATTCTTGACGAACTCGACAAGGCAAGTGGCCAGTCGCTCTTCGCCTTGAGGGAAGCCGTTGCAAACCTGGATCCCGTAACATTCGAGTTGTATATTAAAAAAGTCCTGGAAGCTCATGGTTACAAATGTACCTGGAACAAGCTCATACAGGGCATGTACGTCGAGCATCAAGTTGACCTTATAGCCACAAAAGAAAAGACCTTTCTAATAGAGTGTAAACGCCATTTTAACCCCCACCGCTTTACCGGCCTTGGCATATGTCTCCAGGTGGATGCACGGCTCAACGACATAGTAACCGGAAACAAAAACGGCAAGAATAATTACAAATTTGACGCTGCCTGGGTTGTTACGAACACAAAATTTTCCGACCATGCCAAGCTTTACGCAAAGGGCATAGGAATACGCCTTACGGGCTGGCGTTATGAAAAGGAGTTTTCGCTTGAAACCCTCATCCAGAGCAAGAAAGTACTTCCTGTCACCATACTAAAGGCAGACATATCTGTTCACCGCCAGCTTATTAGCAAAAAGATAATAACCCTCCAGGATTTGCTGCGTGAAAAGCCTAAAATACAAAATTTAAAGGATTTGGTAGCCCAGGCAAACAGCCTCTTGGACAAGCTTTAAATATGGTCCATGGAGTATAGGTTATTTGTTATGAGGGATCAGAGCTTCGATTTATCGAGGAAATAACATTTCGAATCTGGTTACTTATACGACTCTGGCAGAGGAGAATCTCAGGCTTAAGACCACGTCTTAAGTTGGTGTCCTTTGTGATACCTTAATGAGCTCTGAATCATGCCGGAGTCTTTTAAAGAATTCTTTAGTAATTAGCATAATTGTTAGGGTTTTTGCCCTATTTCTCAAGTAGCTGACACGCTTTGCAAACCTCTTGCGATGAAGGTTCGCCGCATTTTAAGCAGTCTTTTATGTTCTGGGAATCTTTTACAAATGTCACCTTTTCGCCGAATTTAACTATTTGATTCTTAGTGCCGGGATGTTTTGCTTCCATTTCATTGATAATTGCCTGCACATCACGACGGACATTATCAAAAGAGTAGGGACATTCGCCTTCAAAATAGGGTATTTTATTCACAACAGCATAGGCAACCAACTCTTTTTCTGGGATATTTTTGAGCGGCTTTATCCTCAGCACGAATTTATTGCTGCCACTTTTTCTTTTTATCCTGTCAACATCGCCACGCATGACG
>DATDUC010000044.1:0-3535 GCA_035290545.1 archaeon
AAATAGCATTATTTATTTCCTTTACAAGTTCTTCTCTATAATTCTCTGCATCAAAATCCTTGAACTTGTTTGCAACAGCTCTGGTCTCTCTAAGACTTTTTTCAAGGTCATCAAGATGATTTTTATTCACAAGCGTCTCATTCAACTTGTTGTCTATGAAATCAACGCGGTCTTTGATTTCCTCAGGATTGAGTGCAACAATACCATCAAGTGACTCCTTCAGATTGGTTAGTTTTTGATCCAAGTTTTTGACTTTTTGTAGAATATCCTCATTGGAGGTTTTGTCAACCTTTCCTGTCAGCGAATTGAGTCGCTGTTCAATATAACCCAGCTTCTCAAAGTACTCCATGTTATTGTCTTTGAACCGTGCCAGCATTCCCTCATTCAGTCTCTCCAGTTCCTTTTTGTAATTATCACCGAAGTTTGTGTTTGTGACTTCTTTGAGCTGTTTTTCAACATTTTGTACACTTAACTCCATTTTCTTTTCCAGTTCCTTCATGTGACCCTTTAACTCACGTAGCTCGTTTACCTCTTCTACAGCTTCCTTAATCTTGTCCATCTTTCCTTCGATGAATTTTACCTTTGGCATGAGCTCGTGTTTAAGCTTGTCAAGCTCGACGCGTGTGGCCTGCAAAGATTTCTTGAATTTCTCCTCAACTGCCTTGTCCTTTGGCGATTTGAGAAGAGTTTCTACATGCTCCTCCAGCTTGTCAACCTTCTTAGATTGAAGACGTATGTATTCTTTTTCGTCAGAAAAAGTATCTTTTATTTTTTCTATCTCATCCGAATAATCAGGTCTGGAAAGCTCTGCTTCTATCTTTTCTGTTTGCTCTTTTACAAACTCTGCTATGGCCTTAATGGACTCTTCCATTTCCTTCAATTTTTTTTCTATTTCCATAGTAACACCTTAGGCACGTCCCAATATTTTCTGCACGCTTGAAAGCAGATCTGAATCCTCTCCAAGTACTTCTTTGACTGTTTTGACTTTCTTATGACTATGATGCTCTGCAACATGTTCCTCTTCAATCTCATTAACAGGCTCTTCGACAGGTCGCGTTTCTACATAGTTTGTTGGCTGCAGGGAATTTATTCTCTCCTCAAGCGTTGCTATCTTTGTCTCAATCTCGCTTTGTGATGGGATGGCGCTTGCATGCGAAGCGAGCTCGCTTTCAACCCTCGTAAGGCGCTCTGAAACATCAGGAACATTGGGTATTATTCCAAAATCAAGCCCGTCCCTTATTTTTTCCTTCATTTTTGTGTTTTCCAGCTGCAAAAGCAAAAGCAGATCCTCGATTTCCTGTATGTGGTCCTCAACATTTGTCTGTGGCTGGTCATGGAGCTGCTGTTGATTAAGGCGCTTTTCCAGCTCAATAAAAGTGATTTTTAACTTCTCCTCAAGGCGATTGAAGCGCTCCTCCAGCTCCGTAAGCTTGTCTACCATAATTATTTACTTTGCTGGGGGTGGTATATATTGTTTTTTCTACTGAGAAGAACTAAAGGCAGAGCTATAGGTCCTTATCTCTTCCTACCTTTTCGTTTTACTTTGGATCTTTTCGCCATTTTTCGCTTTACTCTAGTCCGTTTTCGCTTCCAGAATTTAGTAAAGTCAAACCTGAGCCACAGGAGCCATAAAACGATTATTGTAGCTATGAGTCCCCAGCTCCAAACGACTGCATGAACAGTCTGGTAATTTGCCAGATCAAAGGTTCTCACATAGAAGAACATGAAAACTATCCTGAGTAGGTTAACAATAAATATAACTGGTATCAGCACCATGCCAGCCAACTTGCGCCTTAATGAAAAATTAGTTGCCATTACCAGCGCAAAGAATGCAAGCATGCTTTTCCAGCCCGTACAGTCCCAGTTAATTACAGCAGCCCAGCTGCCATCTCTTATGGGTATGGAAATCATCAATCCATTTGTAGTGGGGTTTAAGCCAAGGAACTGTAGCATCGGTGTAACGATGTCCACAACAAACTGCTCCAGCCAGGCCCACTCAAACCTCGATAGCAATATAATGTAAAGCGGTATGGCAAACAGGTTGAATTTTACGAAGAACTCAAGTAAATGCAGCAGCTTTTCGTTTCTCTGGGAGATTTTTCTTTTCATTAGAATAGATTTGAATTGAAGAATAAAATAGATTTCACCTTAGCAAATCCATATATGCCTCTGCATCTGCCCTCTTCATCGGAACTCCATCCGCCCTGATAACTCTGTGATAATGAAACCAAGTTCTTGGAAAAACGCGTAGCTGATGCTCACAGCCGGCGTTGTCTAGAAGAGATAAAACCTGTGTAGTACCTTCGGAGAAATATCCTCTTGGTTCGGCTTCCAATCTAGGATAGTGTCTTTTCACGTATCCAAAAGCTTTTTGCAATCTTCCAGGTGCGTCACTAATGTCTCTTATAGAATTCATAAAAACCAGATATTGTGTTTTTGGTTAATTTAGTTCTTTTTGCCCTTTATCATCCTGTAGACACCGAATTCCCACGTTACTACTTCGTCGCCTTCTACCAGTTGTCCCTTAAACTCTTCTGGTATAACTACCTCATAGTTCGTGTAGTCAACCAAATCCATGAGTTGCGCATGGTCGCCTGACAAAGAAAGAATCTGTGCCGTTTTCTTCTCTATTATAGGTATGTCCATCTTGGTGTCTCCGGGATGCACTATGATTTTTTTGATATCCCCAAAAAGCCCGCTAGCAAACAAGCGTGCCTTGGAAGCCCCATGCTTGCCCGACTTGGATTTCTGCACCTTGTCCACGCGGAAAGGCACGTCATCTATGAGCACGTAAGAACCCGGTTTGAGATTCTTGATTTCTGTTTGTCTTTTCTCCATTATTATCACCTAACCATTAAATTAGAACTATATAAATTTTACTTATTCCCTTTTCTCGGTCACGAACTTGATATCTTCTTCCATGAGCGTTTTGCGACCGGCAAAGCGGCTCGCTTTTACTGCCTTTTCAGCCATTTCAAGGCCGAGTTCCTCTATGACCTCGCGCGTCTCTTCAAGCGCCTCCCGGGAAATCCTCTTTACGCCGTATTTCTTGGCGATTCGCTCGAAAGCAAGAAGTGAAAGCATAGAACTAATTGTTTGTCAGATTATAAATATCTGCGACCTAAAAGTCGTAGTATTTTTGCATAAATGCAATAATAGTATTATAGTAGATGACATTAGTTTTCATACAAAATAATGTAATCTGCCTATAGCAGTGACATCGTAATATGTCCAAATGGTTATGTCACATGCTATAGATAGCATTTAGTGCAATAAAAGCTAAAATTTATCTTCTGACGTTCTTCGGCAGCTTCATAGTAGTCGCAATGAGCAGGCCAAATATCAGCACAAACCAGAATGATATGAATCTATCAATCAAAAGTCCGCCAGCTGCAGCGCCGCTTGTGACTCCAAGCATCACAAAAGCGCCGGCTCCGAAAAGTTCAACAAGTCCAAGTGATCCGGGCAGCCATGGTATAAGGTAAAGGACAAGTATGACAGACCAGACAATAACAACAACGTCCCATGGCAGGAA
>DATDUC010000045.1:0-16464 GCA_035290545.1 archaeon
GAATAATGCATCTCGCAGGAGATGCAGAAGACGAGCTAATTTTTACAGCAGCACAGCAGAATACAGCTCACGCTATGCACGTCGAAAACAGGGATTGCCTCTAGGCGCTTTGGTTTTGTGCGGACTTGCTGCACTTTTCACCAAAGTTCCTGCCTTTGTTGATACCGCGTGGGTATTTTCTTTTGATTGAGATTTTCTTTGTAAGAAAAGCTCAGTCGCTGTGATGTTGTGTTATTGGGTAAACATAACTTTCGTTTTTCTTGATTGAGATTCTTTTCAAAAGAAGCTCAATTACGCTGGTATTACAATTGCAGTGCAAATGTATATTAATTTGTCACTATCACATAGTGGTTAACATAGAAAGCTTTTTAAGGGTTTCTATCGTCATCGGGGCTTAAAAGGTGACCAAAAACACAAAATTTTGCACTTTTGGGCTAAAATGAACGGAAATTGCTAAGAGAAAAATCAGAACCTTCATCCACCTTTAACAGCAACACCATTCTCAAGCAACACTATTCTGACGTCTTTAGATAAACTGAAAAATAGCTCATCTGCTTTTAGTTACTTCTTAAGTATTTTTTCTGGCTATTACAGCAATACAATGGGCAATAAATATTATTTCCTTGTTTGCTGTCTATGAAACAAGAAAGTAATGTGCTTTTTATTTTCTTGTTTCATTATATCAGCCATGAAGTTCGCTCACATGGCTGATTGCCACTTAGGAAGCTGGTCAAGTCATCCAGATATGCGTGAATATCCTATTATTGCCTTTGAAAAAGCAATAGACCAGTGCATAGCAGAAGATGTTGATTTTATAATAATTGCCGGCGACCTTCTCGATACATCGTTACCTGGAGTTGACGTGTTAAGCAAAGCAGCCGCAATATTTCATAAATGTCGTGAAGCAGATATACCAGTCTACCTGATTGCAGGCTCCCATGACTACTCGCCAACAGGTAAGACCATGCTGTCTGTTTTTGAGAGCGCCGGCCTTGTCATTGATGTTGCAAAGTACGAGGATGGAGAAAAAATAAATCTCAAATTTACAACTGATAGAAAGACAGGCACAAAACTTACAGGTATATTTGGCAGGAAAGGTTCTCTCGAAATAGATTCTTTCAAAAAAATCAACATACCTGAAGAAGACGGTGATAAGATATTTGTTTTTCATTGTGGTATAGATGAGCACAGCGCGATAATGGGAGCAAACTATGTTCCTGTTTCTCTGCTGCCCGGAGGCTTTGATTATTATGCAACAGGCCATATACACATAAAAAAAGTCTATGAAAATAAAATAGGAAAGATTGGTTTTCCTGGACCTCTTTTTCCGACGAGTTTTGACGAGCTAGAAAATTATGACAGCGGATTCTACATTGTTGAGAAGAAGGGAAAGGATGTGAATGTATCATGGAGAAACTCGAAGCTATTTGATGTTGTGTTGATCAAAATAGATGTCACTGGAAAAAGTGCTTTAGAAGTGGAAAAAACAATCTTGGAAAACATAGAAAGCAAAAATCTTGATGGTAACGTACTTTTACTGAAGCTTCACGGAAACATAGAAGCGGGCAAACTTTCTGATATAAATTTCAATGAACTTGCAGAAAAGGCGCACAACAAAGGCGCACGAGTTGTAAAAAGGAGCACATCTGCTGTAACGGTAAAGGAATTTGAAAAAATGGAAGTTAAGGGGGACCTATCTATTGATCAGGTGGAGAAGGGACTGATTGAAAAGCACGCAGAGCAGCTTCGGTTATCAGGGATTATTGACATCGAAGATTTTGTTTCAAATATTATGAACATCTTGAAGGAGGAAAAGGGCGAGGACGAAACTAATGCCTCCTACGAGGAAAAAATAAAGGCGAATGCAAAGAAGTTGCTGGAGCTGTAAATAATGTTGTTAAAATCAATTCATCTTGAAAACATACGCAGTTACTTGGATGAGAAGATAAATTTTCCTTCTGGTTCTATTTTGCTTTCTGGTGATGTTGGTTGTGGAAAATCAACCATACTGCTCGCAATGGATTTTGCTCTCTTCGGTTTGAGAAAAGGGGAGCTTGAGGGAACAGATCTGCTGAGGCATGGAAAAAACAATGGAAGCGTTGAGATCGCCTTTGAAATTGAAGGCAACAATATTGTTCTGATGAGGACTCTTAAGCGTTCAAAAACCTCTGTTACGCAGGACAGCGGGATTATATCAATAAACGGTCGCGAGCAGGAGCTTATGCCTGTCGAGCTAAAGTCAAGAATTCTTGAACTTTTTGGTTATCCCCAAGAAGTTCTGAAGAAGAACCAGCCGCTGTTTCGTTATACTGTATATACTCCTCAGGAAAAGATGAAAGATATTTTGCTCGATGCAGAATTGCGCCTCGCAACTTTGCGAAAAATATTTTCTGTTGACAAATACGGCCAGATAAAAAACAATACCAAGCTTCTCATGACCGAGCTTCGCAGCATGAAACGCGAGAATGAGTCTTTTGCAAGAGACCTCGAGCAAAAAATGGGTGAAAAAGAAGAGCGAGAGACAGAGAAAGATAGAGTAATGGTTCTTCTCGACAAATACATAATCGAGCTTTCTGCTGTAGATGCGATTATCAATGAAAAACAGTTTACCTTTGATTCATTGAAAAAGAAGATGAATGAAATTTCAGCAGTGAAACGTGAAATGGCGCGACTTGAGGGAGAAATGAAGATGAAGTCAGGTCGTCTGCCACATGTTGAGAAAGAATTGAAGGACACCAATGATAAGATATCAGCGTTTTCTATTTCTGAAACTTTGGATGTTCGTCTGCTACGCGAGGAGATAAGAGATCTCGAGCAGACAAAGGAGAAGGCCATAAGCCAGCACGCCGTAGTTTTGAGTGAGCAAATACGCCTCGAAAGCGTGCTCAAGAACGGCATATGTAGTTTTTGCAACCAGCGTGTTACAGATCCGAAAGATTTTCGTAAGCATCTTGATGAAAAGAATCACATCTGCGAGGAACTGAAGAAAAATATGGAATTTGCCTCAGCAAAAATAGTTCTTCTGAAGGAACGTGTTCAACACGCCGAAAAAATAGAGCACGAGAAGAAATTGTTGCAGGAGTATGTGACAAGAAAGAACCAGTTATATACAGAAAGCAATTCTCTGGCAGCTGATATAGCAGCGCTACGTAGTGAGCTAGAAATGCTTTCGCAGCAGGCAGGCAATGAGGAAGAACTTGAAGAAAGTTATATTGCAGTGCAGGATGAAATAAATTCTATTAACAAATCAAGGAACGAGACAGACAAGTTAAAGTCACGCTGTGAACAACAGCTCTATGATATTGATCACTTTCTCAAGTCAGTAGAAAAGGAAATAGCAGAAAAACGAGTGGCAAAGGAAAAAGTAATTTATCTGAACGAACTGATCAACTGGTTTGATGTTTATTTCATAACACTCATGGGCATAATCGAAAGGCATGTTATGGCAGCTCTGCAACAGGTTTTCAACGAATTCTTCCAAAAATGGTTTAGCATACTAATGGGTGAGCAGTTTTCCGTAAGGGTAGATGAGAATTTTTCACCGTTGATAGAGCAGAACGGATACATAACAGAATACACAAACCTTTCTGGAGGCGAAAAAACAGCCGTCGCACTTGCGTATCGCCTTGCCCTTAACAAAGTAATAAACAGCATGATAGACACAATAAAAACACGTGACATCATGATTCTGGACGAGCCAACAGATGGCTTCAGCAGCGAGCAGCTGGACCGCATAAGGGATGTAATAGCAGAGCTTGGCCTAAAACAGATAATCCTGGTTTCCCATGAGTCAAAAATAGATACGTTTGTTGACAATGTAATAAAGATCTACAAAGAAGATCACATTTCTAAGGTTGTTTATAATTAACAATTACCTGACAGTGCACGCAGAATAATCTGATTTGGCAATATCAATACTTGCTTTTGCCGCGTATACTTTAGCTTGATCTATATCGATGCCGTTCATTATCCCTGCGGTTAATCTGTCCAATAAGGTATCAACGTTCATACAACCTGAATAACCTGACATATCAAAGTGGAGAAGGTTAGACATGTTATCGTTTCCGTCTCTTACAACCAATTTATAAGGGCCTTCAATAAACGCTACAAGATTTGTGTTGCCATCAGTAACCTTTCGTAAACCTTCAAACAAACCAAAATTATAGAAATCTTTCGCAACGCCAGCATACTGCACCTTGTCCACGCCACCGCTATACTCGATTGGTAGTCTTATTTTGTCAGTCTGCGTCGGCTCCACAGATTGTGCAGCTTCTTGCTCGCAACAAGGCTCTGTCTCAGATTTGCCACGTTCATATCCACGTCTTTCAGCGTCTTCCAGTTCGTGTTGTCGTAGCTGTGCTCTTAGTTCCTCATTTTCTCTCAAGAGATTTTCGTTTACAGGGTTTTCTACAACCTGTTGCTGTGGAGGATAACCATATGGACCACCCATTGCCATGTTGTAACGCATTGTTCTTTGTTCACCGATAGTCGGGCCAAATCTTGAAATATTATACCATTGCTGGTTTACTATTTCCCATCTCGTTAATGGTCGCGGTCCGGCACAAAGAGAATAAAATATATCACCATAAAAATAACCTGGTATCATACCCCCTCCGGTCATGTAATAAGGAATCGTGCCGTTAATTCCAAACGGCGAACCACTATAATAAGCAAAATTTATTGAGAAATTTCTGTCATTTCTTCTTATACCAGAATCAAATCTACGCCACTCATTTGGATTAGCAAATCGTGGAGTCGCTGTTCTTGGAACTGCCATTCCAGGCGTATTGACTCTTGGCACAGCCCTTTGAACTTGTGCTTGTGGTCGTGTTTGTGGAGCTCTCCTGACCTGTGCATCTGCTGTTGCCGGTAGCACTGTCAATGCCGTACCTATCAACAGTGTGTTTAATGCTCTTTTCCAGTATTTCATAGTAAATCGTTAAACGGAAACTTTTTATAATAGTGGTACTATCAAAGAGTGATTAAAAATATGCAAGAATTTAGCGCTTTTTCTTTACCTGTTTGCACGCAAAGCAGACATTACTGCCCTTTGATTTGTCTACTAGTCGTATCTTTTTGCAAAGTGAACAGCGACCTATCAACAGCTTCATCATATTTACGACCACACAGCGCAAGAAAAAAACAGTAAAAAACTAACTTAGCGCTTATCTAATACTTCTACTTTCATCCTTAAGATAGTTTCCTTTCTTGTCTTTTTTGGATTTATTTTTGGCTTCGCCCATCAAAAACTTTACTTTTCTCATATTGGATTCTATGAAATATTTTGTCTTCTTTTTCTCATAATGCGACATCTGATGTTCCTCAAAGGAAACTATGGAAGGATCAAGCTGGTCAAGCATGCGAAGTATCTCTATACGTTGATTTATATTATGTATCTTGTCAGCTTTTTCCCGGAGCTTGTCATAGGTTCTTCTAAGTTTGTAGGCAGAGCTTCTTCTTAGAAGGAAATCAACAATTCCCATAATATCATTTATAATAACCTCCGTATAAATATAGTAAAAGGTGCCACAAAATGAAATGGGTTGGTGTTGACGAGTCAGGAAAAGGCGATTATTTCGGCTATCTTGTGGTTGCCGGCGTTCTTCTCGATGAAGAAAAAAAGAAAAAGCTGGAAGAAATTGGCGTAAAGGATTCAAAACAATTATCTGATTCTACGGCAACGCGGCTTGCAACACAGATAAGGCGTATATGCAAGCATGATATTGTAATGATTTCTCCGGAAAAATACAATACACTTTACAAGAAATTCAAAAGCCTGAACAAGCTTCTTGCCTGGTGTCATGCTCGTGTAATAGAAAATCTTCTGGAAAAAAACGAAGTCGATTTCGTAATAACTGACAAATTTGGTGACGAAAAATTCCTTAAGGCAGCTTTATTTGAACGCGGCAAGAAAGCCAAGATACATCAAAGAATACGAGCTGAGAGCGATATGGCCGTGGCAGCCGCTTCTGTTATAGCCAGGGCAGAATTTCTGAAGACGTTGAAAAAGCTTTCCATGGAAATCGGCTATAGTTTGCCAAAAGGTGCCACCCATGTTGAAGTGGCAGCCAAAGAGCTGGTCCAAAAGCATAAAGAAGAAGTGCTTGATTTTGTAGCAAAAAAACACTTCAAAACAACAAAAAGAGTTTTGCAAAAGAATTAAATTATCTGATTTTGTGGTTCATAAAACGCTAAGAAATCTTTATTAGTTAATTCTGATGTAATAGCAGCTTATGGTTGATGAAAAGAAAAAGTCCACCACAAGCACGTCAGGGAAAATCTTACCCGCCAAGGTTAATGTAGTGAAAAAAACAACATTGTCCGCAACAACCAAACATGGTATCATAATAAAAAAAATTCGGCACGAGACAGAAGAGGAAAAGGTCAACAAAAGCCTGCGTGCTTCAACTAATGAAGGCATGTTTAATGCATCTGCAAGCAGCATAACAAATACCTTCATCACGCCATTAGCACTTGAGTTGAAGGCCACAAATGCTGAGATAGGGCTTCTTACTGCTGTTCAGAATTTCGCAAACACGATTGGTCAGATACCTGGTGCCAAGCTCACTGAATATTATCCTCGCAAGTCCATCTGGATGCTTTCGCAAATAATGAGCAAGATTCTGCTTTGGATTCCAATAATTTTTCTTCCTTTTTTACAATTGGATAACCCTGTCATAATTCTCATAATTTTGATGGGTTTTATTGCCTTTTTTGCAGGGCTGCGTTCACCTGCCTGGTCCAGCCTCATGGGAGATCTTGTACCCCTGAAGACACGTGGGCGTTACTTTGGCATGCGTAATATGCTTACAGGAATAGCAGGTATAGTAGCAACAATTATAGCAGGCATCGTGGTCGCAGAATATGGCTTTTCCGTGATATTTATAGCAGCTGTTCTGCTCGGGATCGTGTCAATCTTCTTTTTCATCAGGATGTACGAGCCACAGTTCAAGCGGGTCTTTTATTATAAACATACCTTCAATTTCAGACCTAACGAACTGGTGAAGTCGCTCAGCGTTAACAAAGCTCTTGTCATTTTCACCGTTTACCTGTTTTTCATGAATTTCGCCGTGGAAATAGCCGCACCGTTTTATACGGTTTACATGCTGAAGGATCTCCAGATAAATTACTTCTGGTTTGCTGTGCTTACCACCCTAGGAGCTGTTGTGCGCATCTTTGCCTACAAATACTGGGGTCGTTTTGTCGACAAATACGGATCCAGAAAGATATTGGTTGTAACAGGCTTTTTTGGGTGCTTCACGCCCTTACTTTGGCTGCTTGTATCAAACATCTATGACATAGCCCTGTTAAAAATTTTTGACAGTTTTGTATGGGCTGGCCTTGATATGGTTGTTTTCAATTATTTGCTGGACATAACACCAGCTAACAAACGCCCACAGTATGTCGCCAATCACAATTTCTTTACCGGATTTGGCGTAGTTTTTGGCGCGCTTACCGGAGCCATGATTGCAGAGTCCGTGCAAAACAGCAGCTTGTTATGGTTCCACGGCTTGCAGATAGTGTTTTTGACATCGTTCCTCTTGAGAATTATTGTCCTTGCTATATTGCCAAAAATCAGGGAAATTGACGTGAAGCAGAGTGCTGTTGTGCCATTGCGCTATGTTTTCTGGCAGACCATGGCAATCGAGCCTGCCCATGGTTTGAAAAATTCTCTCTTTTATTCATTTCGCTATCCCGAGAAAGTAGTGAAGGAACTGGAAGACAGCGTCACAAAAATCAAATATAAAATTAATATCAAGAAGCATTGAATTCATAAGTTTATTTTTTCATCTTGTCCTTGCAGGTATTGCAGATATTGCCCATATTGGACTTTTCCAGGCCGCCTTCGCACATTATGCATCGGTTTGAGGCTTTTATACCCAGATTTGTTATAGCCATATTCGCAATATAAGCGTCAAAACTTCTTATAATCTATACGGGAAATGGGCAATTACAAAACAATTACAAAAGAATTACAAATTTTAGGGTGGAATATTAACACTGAAATAAAATGCTGACGGGAAAAATTATGAAAGCTTTAAGAAGATAATTTACTTATGTTGTAAAGAAAGGTGAAACAAAAATGTCAATATTCAGTAGATTTTTTAGAAAAAAACAGCCAGAGACCGAGGAAAAAATTGAAGAGTTTACAGAGATTCCTTTGGATGTAGAACAGGGAGAAAAGGTAAAAATATTCATAGAAAAACTGGATAGCTTGGCTGATTCGGATAATATTATTAAAAAAGTAAGGACAGGAAACATCGTCATAGCACGTATAAAGGATATGCGTGAAAACAATGTTGACGAGTTAAAACACTGCATATCAAAGATAAAAACATCCTGTGCTGTTTTCCAGGGTGATCTGGCTGGTGTCGGTGATGAATGGCTTCTTGTTGCCCCATCCGGCGTGAGAATAAACCGTGAAGAACAGGCCGGCCATATTTAAGTTTCTTCTATTTTCAACCAGATTTAACTATATAAACAGTGGTTTGCTAATTTATAATATGCAAGGCAGAGACATGATAGCTGTTGGGGCCGTGGTCCTGGTTGTGACTGCATTTGGCGCGATTCTTGGCCATGCTTGGATTTCTCTCTTTTGAGAAAGCGTTCGTAATTGCAAAATATCATGTTGATGCTTAGAATAGGAGGAAACAAATATGGCAGCAAAGAAACCAGCTTTTGGTGGCTATGCAATAAGCTTCAAGGGTAGAAAAGAGACTGTTGAAGATGTATTCGGAAGCAAGCCTATAGCACCTAGTGAAATGACAAAAAAGCTCTGGGCATTTGTAAAAGGCAAGAAATTGTCGAATAAATAAGATAATATTTTTCTTTTTTTATTATAATTTTCTTAAACTTTCCACTTGTTCCATGAAATCTTTATACACAGCATTATCTCTGCGTCTTAGATAATTGTCAAGTGCTTGAACCACAGACCGAACAATTGGGTTTTTAGGAGGTACTGTACCGGGAAGCAGCTTGTGTCTGAGATGTGCCCAGTCATCTATAACATCTCCATCCCTGTCTATTACAATCCTGCGGAGGTATTCATCATCACCTATATGGGCTATTCCAATTCTTACAAACATGTCTTCGTATTGGCCAGAAAATAGTATTTCATCAATAGGGTACATAGAAGAGAATTAAATCACATCTTCTTAATATATAATTATTAGAAGATGGAATCCAGATGAACATTTACAATAATGTTCATCTTAGATAAAAAATATATAAAATGAGTTAAAAATAAAAAAATTTAACTTTTACAAGTCGCCTGGTCTCACAGTTTTTCTGTCATTGCTCTTTGCGCGTGCGACTGCATCATTTATCAATGACTCTATCTTCTTGTCAAGAGCATCACAGAAGTCTCCGCCACAGTTCATTTCAGCCTTCTTTATTACCTCTTTAGCTGCCGAAACTACTACTAATCCCATTTTATCACCTCGTTTTTGAAGTATTGGTTTCGTGATATTTAAATTAAAATTACGGTAAAAATTGCAGGATTACATTACTTTAAAGTAACTAAAAAATCGGTTTTAAAAGCACTGAGTAAAAGCTAAAATAATGAAAAAGAACAGCTTATTGACAGCATTGGTGGCTTCTCTTTTCATTAATACGGCTACGCCACGAGAAGCCGAGAATCAAATACCGCGATATGTTGTAATGGAAGAACCCCGAGCATATAATATTTCTCCAGAGTACGCTAGTGCTATAGATACCCTTAGAAATTATTTTTCAGATTATGTTAAAGCTGCCGGGAAAAAAGGTCGTCTGACAAAAAATGACAAGGTAAGTTTTGTGGTTTATGATATAGGGAATGATACCTATGTCGTAAATGAAAAGGGAAACGACCAGGTAATGGCTGCTTCTACAATAAAGGTTTTTGCATTGTCATTATTTTTTGAAATGGTGGACTCAGGAAAACTTGTCTATGGTTGGATGGATAGAGATAATTTACGGAAAATGATAAAATTAAGTGATAATAAGGCAACCAATACCGTTATCAGAAACATAGGCTACGCGTTAGGCATGCCTGTCGAATCAGCGCCTGATGCAGCACAGGCAGTGCTTATGGATAAGCATCCGGAATTCGCAAAAACGGAAATACGGGAATTCATACCAGAAAATGGAAGAGATAATGGCAGAACATACAGAAACATGACATCTGCGATGGATCTAGTAGAATATTATAGAAGGTTGTGGGATCGTACATTACCATATTCGGATGAAATGCTGAAATATTTGGGTTTGCCGAAGAATACGAGATTATTTACAGGGGGCTGCAATACAAGTGAGGATTTCAACAAGACCGGCACTTTGTACGGACAGGTTTCTGACGCCGGACTTGTTTTAATCAAGGGATCGGACGGAAAAGATCACCCTTATGTTATTGCAGCTATTATAGAAGACAGAACAAAAACTATTGAGGCTAACAGAAAAAAATCTTATGGTAGGTGGGTTAGGGAAAGAGAGACCATAATTAGAGATTTATCAAAACAGGTTTACATGACGCTTTACAGAGAACATATAGGAAAAGATTATACATGCAAACCACCCGTTAAGAAACCCGTCAAAAAAGCTATTAAGAAACCGACCAAAAGATACAGATAATTATTTTTAACAATCTTTACAACTTTTATAAAGCTTTAAAAGTTTGTGTGACAAAATAAAAATGTTTTCTATGAATATTGGAGAAAAAGCCCCTGATTTTGCTGAAGACGCCTATGTTAGTGGTGAATTCAAGAAAGTAAAGCTTCACGATTACAAGGGAAAATGGGTCGTATTGTTCTTCTACCCTCTTGATTTTACTTTTGTCTGCCCAACGGAGATACGAAGCTTTGCAAAACATGAGGAAGATTTCAAGAAGCTTAATGCTGTTGTAATCGGTGCAAGTACTGATAGTGTTCACAGCCACAAAGCATGGTTCCAGCGTGACCTGCCTGAGGTAAAATTCCCTATTATTGGAGACACAACCCACAAGCTTACCAGGGATTTTGGCATCTTGAAGGAGGACCAAGGCATTGCCTTTCGTGGCACTTTCATAATTGATCCAGAAGGAATTATACGTTATCAGGTCGTTTCTGATCTTAGCATAGGCAGAAACGTTGACGAAACACTGCGCGTTCTGCAGGCTTTGCAGACTGGTGAGCTTTGTCCAATAGACTGGAAACCTGGTATGAAAACAATGGGAAAAGCATAAATTTCTAATTAAGGAGATGATAAGTATGACATTCGTATTGCCAAAATTACCTTATGAATATAATGCGCTTGAGCCTTACATAGACGAACAGACTATGCGCATCCACCATACAAAACACCATCAGACATATACTGACAAGTTCAATACAGCCTTGGA
The DNA here is from genome assembly GCA_035290545.1 of archaeon. Classification (GTDB taxonomy): domain Archaea; phylum Aenigmatarchaeota; class Aenigmatarchaeia; order GW2011-AR5; family GW2011-AR5; genus GW2011-AR5. Next base: position 11,354 of record DATDUC010000045.1, read on the forward strand.
AGGACACCCAGAATTGCAAAAAAGAAGTGCCGAACAATTGGTCAAAAACATGCTTGACATACCCGAAGCACTGCGCGTAGCTGTGCATAACCACGGCGGCGGCTTTGTCAATCACAATTTCTTCTGGCAGATAATGTCTCCAGAGAAGCAGAGCCCAACAGGCGAATTTGCAACGACAATAAACAAGACGTTTAGCTCTTTTGACAAGTTCAAGGAGCAATTCAGCAATGCAGCTGCTGGTGTATTTGGCAGCGGCTGGGCGTGGCTTGTCCTGAACGGAAAACAACTGGAAATAATGACAACTCCGAACCAGACAAGTCCGTTGAACCTGGACAAGAAACCGCTTCTGGGCATAGACGTCTGGGAACACGCGTACTATATTTTATATAAATGGCAAAGAGCAGAATATATCAAAAATTGGTGGAATGTAGTTAATTGGGAAGAAGTTGAGAAGCACTTCAAGAACGCGATGAAGTAAATATAAGCGGTTTTTCTAGCTGAGAGTATTACTTGTGTAGTATTTTTCGTACACCAGATGAAATCGCGCATGAAATTATGTAAGATAAAATTACACCCAAAATTAACATAACAAAGTTAATACCATGAATTGTGAAACCACCATAAAAGTATCTGAACATTGTGGCTAATCCACTTCCGCATGGCGGAATGTTACACATGAACGGATATTCAAGCACTGGTACGAAGACGACAAATAAAATTAGGCTTAAAATAACCTTTAGCACTGTTGGTCGGAAGAAGTTTTTCCTAAACATTAATTATTGTTTTTATATTGTATATTTAAATAACATCTAAAACTTATGGTCATTATGGAATTTTTAAACTTTTTTGACATATTTTTTACATGCTTAAAGCACAGAACACCGACAGAACATACAGAACTAGATTTGGCGCAGCTTTTGGCGAAACCACTTCTTCTATTAAAGTATTTATGAAAAACCATGATTATGGAATTGGTGCGGCTCTTATGTTTGGTTTTCCATTTGTAGTTGTCGAATGTTATAGAGACGTGCATCGCAACGACTCTGGAAGATATGTAGGAAGGATAGACCCAGAGATGGCTGAAATACTTAAAAAAGATGCGCTCTAATTATATTCATGGCAGACGTAGAATCATTTGAAAGAAAAAAGAAAAAATACAAGTCCTATAAAAAAGGTGTTTTTCGAAAGTTCAAGAAAAAGGGCTGGAATAAACTCTAGTTATTTGTTTTAAAGCTTGAACTACTAAACTGATATTCATGTCATTCAAATTTCTTCCAGACATAGCCATAGCTGATATAGCTTTCGAGGTTACCGCACCTACACTTGACAAGCTCTTTGAAGAAACAGCCATGGCGTGCAGCGACATAATGGTAGATCCAACAACCGTAAAATCAAAGGTCAGAAAAACCATAAAGTTGAAATCTGACAGCCTTGATAATCTGCTTTTAGATTTCCTCAACGAGCTTGTGTTTCTCAAGGACACAAAAGGACTGTTGTTCAATAAATATTCTGTAAAAGTTAGTGAAAAGCTTTTCTCGCTTACAGCTATTGCAACAGGAGAAAAAATAGACAGAAAGAATCATAATCTTAGAAACGATCTTAAGGCTATAACCATGCACATGTTTATTTTAGAGAAAAGAGGAAAGCAGTGGTATAACCGGATTATAGTTGACATCTAGGTGGTAAATATTACATTATATAAAAATCGTGAAAAACTCTCAGGGTTTTCACTAGTTGTGGGAAAAATATTCGGCCGTCTCGGTCTAAGTGCCAATGTCTGGACTGGACTGGCTCTTGTACTAACAGCGCTGACTGGCTATTTTTTAATAAAGCAAGAGTTTGCCTTAGCCTTCATATTTTTCATAGTGGCTGCTTTTCTTGATTCTGTGGATGGCGCTGTGGCACGGTTCAGAAAAGAGGCGAGCAAGCTTGGTTCTTACTACGATACAATCTCTGACCGATATATGGAAGGGATAATAGCGCTGGCATTGCTTCTAGTTGCATTGCCTTCATTCTATCTTCCTTCATATTTCTGGATAGCTCTTTACCTATTCGGATCCATGACCATAACCTATGCCAAGGCAGCAGCAAAGGAAAAGGAACTCACTAAAACGGAAATCCGCGGAGGCTTGTTGGAAAGACCAGAACGGCTTATACTATTAGCCGTTGGCATATTACTGGCGAACTTCAGTCTGCTATACTTTATTTATGTAATAGTTTTGCTGGCTGTATTGTGTAATATAACAGCTTTGCAGAGATTCTGGATTGCAGTAAAAACCGCTAAGAAACATTGACTCATTCCAAGCCTATTTCTTCTTTTATTTTCTTGAAAGCATTAATTGACAACTCAAAAAATTCATCTAAGGTTAAAGCAGTTTTTTCTATTTCTCTTATAAGCTCCCTGTTGCAATTCTGAGCGAAGCTTTTTTCTTTAAACCGCCTTTTCAGCCCTGTAGCATTCATATCGCTGATTTTTCTGCCCCTAATCAAGGCATAAGCATAAATTATTCCAGTCAGTGTTTCAGCAGCAACAAGAGCGTGCTCTATTTTTTCTGTCCTCTGTTTATCCTTCAGGGACGGAATTTCATCGTACCCGTATCCGTGGGACTGAACAATCTGAATAAACTTCTCATCAAACCCATTATGTTTCAATATTTCCGCGGCTTTAATGCAGTGTTCTTTCAGGTCGTTTTTTGTTAATGCCCAGTCAACATCGTGTAATAATCCTATCATTCCCCAATATTCGGCATTCTCCCCGAACCTCTCTGCAAGGGCTTCCATGATAGCTTCTGTCTCCAGATAATGATTCATATCCGATTCCTGCTGTTTCATGTTTTTCAGCAGTTCGATGGCGTCAATTCTGGTTATCGGCAAATTTGTCATAATAATCAGTTGTAACAACGCTTTATAAAATAATGCTGGCTAATCAGCGAAACATTCTGTTTGATAACTCGCAGGAGGCAGCATCCAGGTTCAGAATAGGGTTCTTTGTTATTTCTACATGATTTCCGCTGATGTCTATTTCATATGATCCGCTGGGAATATCTCCTTTACAAACCAACATATTGAGGTAATCACCATGTGGAGTATAAACAACTAGTTCATTGGCATACCTCACACCGGTTATGGTGCCCGCCCTGTAGTGTTTCGGTCCAAAAAAGCTAGAAGCCACATCTAAAGTATATAGCAAACCCATAAGTGCGAAAAAATATCTGTCTCGTCTAGTGAGTATAGGGCTTTCATCTGGTCGCATTCATGAACTAAAAATGAAGCCTTTAAATATCTTGATATCGAACTTATCTAGAAGTCATGCATGCCTGTCATGATTGGAAGAAGTAAGAGTCTTTCAACAGATAAAAGGCGTGTGTGGGAATTGCATACAATTTCTCGCACCTTTAGAATAATACTTATGGCACCTCCCAAGGAGATTAAACAGATTAGTGAAGCAGTCTGGGAATTGCCGACCACATTCAAGAAAGGCATGAATGTTCCAGCGCGGATATATGCTACGAAGAAACTCCTGAACGATATGGACGCAGGTGTTTTCGAGCAGGTAACCAACGTAGCATGCTTGCCTGGAATACAAAAATATGCCTATTGCATGCCTGATGGGCACTGGGGATATGGTTTTCCCATCGGCGGCGTGGCGGCATTTGACTTAGAGAAAGGGGTTATATCACCCGGCGGTATCGGATTCGATTCTACGCGTGCAATAACACACGTAGCGAGAAATTAACTGCGGTATGCGCCTGGTCACAACAAACCTTACAATAAATGAAGTCAAACCCAAGCTGCATGAGTTAGTCGATACTTTCTTCAAGACTGTGCCTGCTGGTGTCGGCGTCAAAGGATTTGTAAAGCCAAATAAGAACCAGTTTCGTGACGTCATGGTCGATGGCGTAAAGTGGTGTGTTGACAATGGCTATGGCTGGAAAGAGGACATCGAGCGCGTGGAAGAACATGGTGTGATAAAAGGTGCTGACCCTTCAAAGGTAACTGATAGGGCAATAACACGGGGCATTGACCAGCTTGGCACTCTTGGCAGTGGTAATCATTATTTGGAAGTTCAGCTTGTTACAGCCGAAAATATTTTTGACGCAGAATTGGCAGAGAAGTTCGGCATATTCAAGGACCAGGTAGTCGTAATGGTCCACTGCGGTTCCCGCGGCTTTGGCCACCAAATCGCTACAGATTATCTCCGCGTTTTTGATGATGCTATGAAAAAATATGGCATAACTGTTAACGACAAGGAGCTTGCCTGTGCGCCTTTCTCAAGTAAGGAAGGCCAGGATTACTATGCTGCCATGGCATGCGCAGCAAACATGGCCTTTGCAAACAGACAGGTTATATTACATAGGATTCGCGAAGGCTTCGGCAAGGTGTTCAAGAAAACACCAGAAGCCCTAGAGATGCACATGATTTATGACGTGGCACACAACATAGCAAAGGTTGAGGAGCACAAAATGGGCAGCAAGAGAGAGAAAGTACTTGTTCATAGAAAAGGCTCCACAAGAAGTTTTGCTCCGGGTCATCCAGAACTCGCTGATATTTACAAAAAAACAGGCCAGCCAGTTATAATTGGCGGTTCCATGGAAACAGGATCATATCTCCTGGTAGGTACAGAAAAAGCCATGGAAGACACATTTGGCTCCACAGCCCACGGCTCTGGTAGAACAATGTCTCGTACACAAGCCAAGCGCGAGATACGCGGCGACAAGCTGCAGAAAGATATGGAGAGCCGGGGAATATATGTGCGAGCAGCATCCATGTCCGGCCTCGCTGAAGAAGCAGGCGCTGCCTACAAGAACATAACTGATGTTGTTGACGCCTTGGCAAAATCAGGTATATCAAAACCCGTAGTAGGATTGAAACCTATTGGCAACGTTAAAGGCTGAATCTATTTTTTACACGAACTAAAAAATAATTAATACCCTGCAAATTAACTAATTATATGCAGAAAAAATATTGGGATGATGTTGCTAAAAAATATTTTGAAAATATTATGTCACCTTTTCAGGAAGGTGTGAAGAACCCCTTTTTTGAGTATATAGCCAAGTTTGAGGGCAAAAATAAATCTGTTATAGACATCGGAACCGGCATAGGCAACGCAA
>DATDUC010000046.1:0-7882 GCA_035290545.1 archaeon
CTGAATCCTCTTTCCGCTATTTCTCTAAATAAATCTAATTTTTCTTGTATTGCTCTTTGCTGCTTTGGTGTAAAACTAGCCATGAAATATCTATAGAAAATAAGTTTAAAAGCTGTCATGAAAAACTATCAAAGATGCCACGTTAGCTCAGTTGGTAAACTTTTCGAAAAGTTTAATCAAAACGGAAAGTTCAGTAGAGAGCGCTACCTTGGTAAGGTAGAGGTCCTGAGTTCGACTCTCAGACGTGGCTTAGTTGTCATTCCATGCCTCTCACTTTCTCAAATTCCGGAACATATCTTTCCTCAAACGGGAACGGCGTCTCGAGCCAGACTCTTACTATTTCCTTTGCTGTCTCTTCATGCATTGCATTGAGCGCGAGAATATTAGAATTATTGATTCCCCGTGAATTTCTTGCTTCCTCAGCATCACGGCAGTGAACAGCATAGGCGCCAGGCACCTTGTTTGCAGCCATGGCTGTGCCGCCGCCTGTCCTGCATATGACTATACCTCTTGAGTAATCACCTTTTGCAACAGCTTCAGAAACCTTTCTCGCCACATCCACATAGGAACCGTCTCCAAAGTCGTCTATGATAAGCGAAAGTTCTGTCCTTATGTAAGTTACCAGTGCGTCCTTCAGAGGAACCTGCTTTGGAATGCAACCTATCGCAATTTTTTCGTACATTTGATTATCTTCATTCATTTTACTCTGAGTGCTTAAATTAGTTACACCTTCGAGATTGTATGAACATTCTGAATATTTTAGTATGAACAATTTATTTTTCACTTTTTATACAGGAAAAACAATGTATAATTATGGCGAAGGCAAATTCTCAATTGAAAAAATCATCATCATGATTGTAATAGCTGAACTTGCTGGAATAATCGGCTCTATTTTCACAACACCTGCTATCGGGTCGTGGTATGCTAGCCTCAACAAGCCCTGGTTCACTCCCCCTTCGTGGGTTTTCGGCCCGGTGTGGCTAACACTTTATGCACTAATGGGCATTGCTGCCGGAATTGTCTGGCACTCAAAGAGCAAAATTAAAGAAAGGGCACTGCAGATATATGGATTTCAATTGTTTCTGAACTTAGTATGGTCACTGTTATTCTTTGGCCTGCGCAATCCGTTATATGGCCTGATTGATATTGTTCTGATGTGGATAGCAATAGCTGCTACAATATTCATGTTCTATAAAGTTAACAAAAAATCCGCAGCGCTGCTCATACCATATATAATCTGGGTCACAATAGCTACTGCTCTGAATTATTATGTGCTGGTGCTTAACTGAACTTTAATACCTTCTAAGTTCTTCCTGAAGATCAAAACCATATCTTGTGATGTCTCGATCCAAGGCTGCTGCGGCAGCACGATAGCTTGAAAAGATAGTAGAATATGTTGTAGGATCGTATTGATCTCTCATCGCTTCGATAGCATCCATACGATGGCCCAAAAGGGCCAGTTCTTGTTGTGCAGCTTCCATGCGTTTTCTTATTTGTCCGTCGTCCATGGCTAGAAATATGATGGGTAAGTTTAAAAAACAATTATCTCTCGTTTTTCCGGTTATAAAAAACTATCCATCATACTGTAACCATGAAAATTGCACTCGTAGCGGCTTTACTTGGGCAGCTGGCAGCACAGAGTCCGGAAAGAATTGAAACCAAGAAGCTTGATATTGTCGGAGAATTGAATGGCAAGCCGGGCGCTGAGATAGTCATGTACAGGGGCAGGCCGGAAAAGCCGGGCATCGACGGTCATTATGACATGACGCTTGGACCTGGAGAAAAACACAACAATGTTTTGGTTTACGAAGCATTATCCGGGCCAGAAGCACCTTATACGGAATTAACAATAAACGGACATCTTATGTATGCCAGACTTATTCGAGGATTTCAGTGGCAAGGCACTGCAATAGAAAGAATGTGTATAGGTCAAGGTAAAATGCCTTTTAAGAGTAAAACACCTGATGATGAATGGGCAGAAAAAGAAGCGCCTATGCTGCTTATGGCCGAGCCCGGGTGGCAAAGAGTATATTTTGTAACATTCGATGACTTTGCTGAATATAAGTTTGGTGTAATGACAAAATCAGACAACGGCACGTATGAGGGCGGCGTCCTGAAAAGCCAGTTTTCTAAGCCAGAAACTTTGCAAAAATAGCTAATTACTTAAATCCTTAATTCAACCTATTGTAATGCTCGACCTTATTGGAATTATCCTGCACCTCGATACGTACCTGGCTGCCATAATCAGTGATTATGGGCTTTGGGTTTATCTCATATTATTTTTGATAATATTCCTGGAGACAGGTCTGGTGATAACGCCGTTTTTGCCTGGCGACAGCCTGCTTTTTGTCGCAGGCACGCTTGCTGCTGCAGGTCTGCTTAATTTTGCATGGCTTTTTGTCATATTTGTTGTGGCTGCAATAATTGGCGACACTGTAAACTACTGGATAGGGCACCACTTCAGCAAACGTGTACTGGAGAAAGGGAAAATAAGATTTGTCAAGAAAGAACACCTTCAAAAATCTAATGTTTTTTATGAGAAGCACGGCAACGAGACAATAATAATTGCGCGCTTTCTGCCGTTCATCCGCACATTCGCGCCGTTCGTAGCAGGAATAGCCAGGATGAAGTACAAACGGTTTATCTCATATAATGTCATTGGTGGTCTAGTGTGGGTGGCTGCTTTCCTCACAGCAGGCTTCTTTTTTGGCAACATACCTATTGTAAAAGATAATCTAGGACTTGTTGTTGTTGGAATTGTTGTGATTACGGTAATTGCTGGGCTAGTTGGTTTCCTGAGGCAGAAGAAATAATTTTTACTTGCTTTTGTGCACAAATTCGTAGAAACTCTCTGACAGCTTCTCGCGAGCTTCAGCATCACCAAGCTTCTCTGATATCGTTTTAAGTGTCATTTTTTTCGCGGCGAGGAACTTTACTATCAAGTCAGCCGAGAACCTTTTCTTCTCAGGAGTCCTTGGAGGAAGCATGTTCTTGAAATTCACGTAAAGAAATATGGCTGAAGCAACATCGCGCACAGTTGATTTTTTTACCTTCTTTTTTACTTCTTCGGCAAATTCCTGTGACTTTTCCATGAAATGTTTATCGTCTTCGTAGAACTGATAATAGCCATAGATTTCATTGACAAATTTCTTGGTCTGGTAGCTGGGCGGACAAAAATCCTCTGCATAGCCCAGTGAGTGGAGCCAAATTATAACTTTAGTATATTTTATGTTGGAAACATCCTCATCGCTGACCAGGTCGTCTATGAATTCCTTTGTTGTCTCCTTTGTTTGTAGCATCTTTTCAAGAAACTCTGGCCTGATGTTATTTTTTTCGAAAAAACGTGCGCCCCCTTTTATCGAGGCACTAACGCGGAACAACTCCTTCTGGAAGTCCTTCAGCATTGTTACGGTGTCCTCGTCCTTTATGCGAGCTGTGCGGTCATCAAGGATTTTTCCAACTGCATCGCGCCAGTCCTCACCATCGGTCTTTTTTAGATAATCCCTATCCAGAAGTTTCTGAGGCTTGAGCATGTTTATTATAAATGTGTTTTCAGGTTCAGAGCGCTTGCCGCCCATAAAGACTATACGAAGAAAGCGATCCCATATTTCTTCAACATTCTTGGGCTTATTTGGCCGTTCCTTCATTGTCATGCCTACGAGCTTGTCAAACCCTTTTGGAATCATTCTAGAGAATTGGGTGTAAGGCTTTAAGAACTATTATGGAACATTTTTACTATGGAAGAAGAAGATCAAGAAATGTTCTGCAACAACTGCGGCAAGAAGATGAAAAAAAGGGCCATAAAGACGATTGCAGGATCCTGGGATACCTGGGACTGCCCGTTCTGTCATGAGTGATTTAATGGAAACAACAGAACTAAAAAGGACACAGAGAAAAGTCAACCGCTTCAAGAGAAAGGTAGTAATACCAGTTCTGATTGTGCTTACTGGCATATTTGTGTTCACCACGGCTGACGTGCAGAAACATGTCATGGCCATGTTCTTCGGCAGCGTTGCTGGGTTCTCGCTGCTGACAATAATATTCTTCGTTGCAAACATGACAAAGGAGCAGACGCTGAAGGAAACAATAAAACCATATGCGCTCGTGTTCGGGTTGTTGCTTTTATGGATCCTAATATTTTCAGGTTTGCGACTGGTCTGGCAATTCTAGGATAAAGTTGTTCTTTTTAATGTTCCTTCTTCGAGTATAATTTATGCAAGTTCCTGAAAAGCTGAAGTTGCGGCTGGAAAAACTCGGCTTAAGCACGTCTATTTATGACCAGCGGACGAAGAAATGTATTCTTTCTCGGGCAGACATGGAAATGGAAAAAGTTCCCTGGTATGACAACGCCTACTTTATCGGTGAAGATTTCCATAAAAAGGATTCGTTTATTTTTGATCCTGTCTCGCTGGTGCCCTGCATTGCTCTCGACCCGAAAAAAGAGGACAAAATAATGGATATGTGCGCTGCGCCGGGAACAAAAACTTTTATCATTTCCTTTCTCACAAGAAACGAGGCGCACATAACTGCCAACGACATAAGTCGGCTCCGGGTAAAGCGCCTCAATGGCATAGTGAATAAATATGGCCTCAGCGCGGAAGTTCTTAACATGTCGGGTCGCAAAATAGCCGGTTCGTTCAGCAAGATACTTCTTGACGCGCCATGCAGCGGCGAGGGCATGGTGAACAAAAACGAAAAGCTGTTTGAGCATTGGTCGGAAAAACGCATCAGACTGATTTCGAAGAAGCAGAAGAAGCTCATAGCTCACGCGTTTGAGCTGCTGGAATGGGGCGGGACGCTCATCTACTCTACATGCACATTTTCTCCTGAAGAAAATGAGGAAGTTGTTAACTTCCTGTTAAGCAAATACAAGGACGCGAAGCTGATTGACATTGACGTGAATATTGTTCATGCTAAAGGGTTGGTAGAATGGGATGCCAAAAAGTATGACAGCAGTTTGGCGAAGTGCTTCCGCATATACCCTCAACACAACAACACCGGCGGGTTCTTTGTTGCTAAGATAGTTAAGGGATAACTTCTATTTTATAGCGGCCTGTAACCACGCAAATCACGGAAAAATCACTATGGTAATGTTTATATATTGGGGATAAAAATAGTAGTTATAGTGAACCCAGAAAAGAAAACGTATATGTTTTATGGGTTCATGTATAGTTCCCAAGGAAGTAATACAAGAAAGAACGAAGTTCTTTCTGTACAGCAAGAGCTAAGCTCTTGCTCGTATACAAATTGATGCCTTGGAGAACTATATAGACAAATTGGAGTTAGTTGGATGAAGATATACCCGTTTCTGGTTGCCATTATTTTACTTAGTGTTCCTACTTTTGCCTTTACCATGTTCGTGCCTGAAGAAACACAAATAGTGAATGTCGGAACCTCCAAAGAGGTCAACATCAGTGTATACAGCACAAAGAGCGATGATATTTCCTTCAGTATAATTGATTCAAAACCATGGATATCCCAAAGCACAGAATTGATGCATATAACCGGTGGCAGCACAAAGACACTTACCTTATTTATCACGCCTTTCCTTGACACAATGACAGCCCACTATAAGATAGGGATTCTAGCTACATCGACAACAGGCGAGCAGCAAAGCAAATTCATGTTTATAAACATTGAGAAAATAGACAGCGTTGAGATAGAAAATCCGACAATAACCGGAAATTACACACCTACGGGCTATGCAAACATAAATGTCATAATCAGAAACTACAAGGCAACAACTGTCCAGAACTTGAAAGTCTCGGCGTCCATAAGTTCTCCTGTCACAAAATTAATAGAATTTGACCAAAACATCGATAAGCTGGATTCTGGTGAAATGAAGAACATAACCTATAATTTCATAATCCCGAAAATGGCAAAATCCGGCCTATATACCTTTAGCGTGAAAATTGACGACAACGGCGAAATACGAGAAAAGGTAAGAACTTTCCTGGTCTCAAGCCAGGCAAAGTTCACGGAGACTTCCGTTCAGCAGCCACAAGTGCTGGGATTCAGCAGAACAATCACAGTGACAAACATAGGCAACTTTGCTGACGATGCAACCGTAACAGCTATACTGTCGCCTTTTGAAGCCGCATTCTATTCGGGTGAAAAGCCACTGTCAATAATCAACAGCGAGTTTACATGGGTGCTGGACAGCATCAACCCGGGCGAATCCAGGACCCTATATTATAGGGTTGATTATACATCACTTTTCCTGTTTTTGATTGTCATAGGATTTGCTGTCTGGATATTCCTTTACAAGGTAAGAATCATCCGCATAAAGAAATTCATACTTGAAAGAAAATTCATAGAAGAAGGCGAGGAATTCACTGTAGGCATTGAAATAGCAAACTCGACAGGCAGGAAAATTGAAAACGTAACTGTGAAGGATTTCATACCTTCAGTCTTCGACATAAAGGAAGGTGAGGGCCTGAAGCCTGTGAAGAAGAAAACAGCAGCTGGCGCTGAGCTTACCTGGAAACTAAAGGATGTTCACAAGAACGAGGTAAGAATACTTTCATATAAGATCCTTCCTGTCTTTGGCGTTCATGGTACCATAAGGCTTCCCCAAGCATCAGTCTGCTTCATGGGTAGGAAAAAAGAGATTGAAATAAAGTCTGCCTTCGCGAACATCGGTGTTGAAACAGAAAATTACGGAGAAAGTCACAAGTTTTCAAGAAAAAAGAAATAATAGCTTGCACAGACAGTAAATCGTAATTTTCCCTGTATTTTTCCTCAAAAATTTTCATAAAAAACTTTTTCACACGGCCTTTTTACCTGTTTTTTTGCAAAAAAATCTTTATTAGTAAAGAAAACGAATCTTAATTATGAAAATTTCTATTTCCAAATGCGTTGAGTGCAAAAAGAACAGGCTTGTTGACAGAGTTGGAGATAGATGGATATGTTTTGCCTGCAAACAGAAGATTGGAAAGGTTGCTCTTACAAAAAGTATAAAAGAATTTGTCAATAATTAAGCCCCTTTCTTCGCAAGAAAGTGGCTTGCGGTCAAAGAACATATTATATTTTTGGCTCGCTGGTTTTTCGCTGATTTTAAGAAGATTTTCATTATAGTGTTTCTATGGACTTTCTATATCCTCTCAGAATCCTTGCAGAACGACAGTTAACTAGCAGAGAAATCGGCTGGGCACAGGAAGGTAAAGCAGAAGACCTACCAGGTGACGTTGTAAGAAGTTATCATCAGCACGGTGACAAACTTGTGATATCTTATACACAGCATTTCACTGATCATATGGGCGTTCTTGCTTGTAACCCTTTAGCGTTATGTCTGTTTGAAAGAGAAACCCGAACATATACTTCTGACGGAAAACTTACAGAAATATCAATAGAAGACCACAATGGCGTTCGAGAAAAAACTAAATACAATCCGCCTGGACGATTTATAGGCAAGACTCAAAAAGAGAAAAAAGCTGCCTGATTATTTATCCTATGGTAATGATGTACTTTCTTTGACTTCGTGCTTTTTGCCGTGGCGTACCTGGACAAAAACCTCAGCCGCAATGAGCAGAATGAATACATAGACAAATACTATGTTCTGGATTTTCAGGTAGGCGGCCAGCATCAAAAGTGCTACCAATACCACTACAACATCTATGGGCTCAAATTTCATAAAAATACCTACTTTAATTTCAATCAATAATAATACATAATGAAAAGAATTAATATTCCTAAAAAAGATGAAAAACTAGCTGAATTTCTTGGCGTGTGTTTTGGAGACGGATGCATCTGTATAGACAGGAAAACCCATACATATTCCCTTTTCATTACAGGTCATTTAATCGATGACGAGCTATACAGCAAAAATTACCTTTATCAAAATATCAAACTTCTTTTCTATATCGAACCAAAAATCGTAAAT
>DATDUC010000047.1:0-16262 GCA_035290545.1 archaeon
AGGACAATGCTTTATTGTGATTTGTTTTATTTTCCCTTCTATAGTTCTGTGCATAATGAAAGGAATTTCACCGATTTTTGACAACCACAGCTTGTCGTATCTTGTCTGGTTCTGCATGATAGCGAATCCGCTCTGGTTGTAGCTGAAAGTTTTGAACCAATTCTTGCCTTTGAATCTCAAGCTTCCTACTTTTCTGCCTTTTTTCTTTGTTTGCGACAGGCTTCTCAGATTGGAAAACAATCTGTAATTTTCATACTGCAGAACCTTTGAATAAACTTTCTGTAAATCAGGTTCTATTCTTTTCAGATCTGTTATCATTTCCTGTAATTGTGCCTTGTCAATAACTTTTTGTTGTTGTAGTTCATCGAGCAAAAAATTGTAAACATACCTACATTTGTTGAGAGTCCACTGTAACTTTTGCTGTTGCTCCCTTGTCGGATATAAGCGAAATTTATAGGATATTAGCATATTATTTACCCTTTGGAATAGCCCACAATGCCGAATGACATTTTGGACACAAATATGTTTTTTCTTTCCTGCCAAACCATTTCCATCCGCATCGTCTACATTCCCGTAGTTCTCTATGAATTATCATATTTTTAGTCATTATCATCTAATAATTATTACATAGTAAGCCATAAATACCTTTCTATTGGACAACTTCATCTCTTGCATTTCATAAGAAGCTCCTCGGTAACAAATTTAAATAGTCTAACTAGAACAATTGATATCATGGAAACCATCAGCGAATTAGAGGCTATATCTCCTCGTGCAAAGCAGTGGAGAAGACAGCCAGTTATGAAGAGGTTAAACAAACCTACGAGAATAGCTCGCGCACGCGCCCTTGGCTACAAGGCAAAACAAGGTTATGTTGTAGTACGCACAAGGATCAAAAAAGGGGGTCGCCGAAGACCAACCTTGCACAAGGGCCACAAACCAAGAAGCATGGGTCTGTTCTTTACGACAAAGCAAAACAAGCAAGCCATAGCTGAGCGCCGCGTTGCAAGAAAGTTTCCAAACCTTGAAGTTCTGAACGGCTACTATGTTGGTGAGGATGGAAAGTACAAATATTACGAAGTTATTCTTGTTGATAAGCATCACCCTGTGATAAAAGCTGACAAAAACATTAACTGGATTACAACCCAGAGACGCCGCGCTTTTAGAGGCCTGACCAGTGCCGGCAAAAGAAGCCGCAGGCTGTAAAAATCAGACTTTTTCTTAGTGTTAAAAGCTTTCAAATATCAATATTATTACCGGGCGGGTCAAGACTTCGAAGTCCGGGTGGTTAGATGACATACTATGATTTGCATGTCCACACAAGCCTTTCCATAGGTGAGAATAGTGTGGAAGATGTTGCCAAGATGGCAAAAAGGCTCGGCTTATCAGGAATAGGTATAGTAAGATACTGCCCAGTCACAGAAAACCTGCCAAAAATAGAAGGTGTTGACCTAATCTCATCTCTTATGCTCAAGGCTGCAAAGCCGGACGAATTAAACAATTTAGCTGAAAAAGCACGAAGCAAAGCAGAAGTGCTAATGGTTCATGGTGGTGATTACGACATCAACAGAGCCGCATGTGAAAACCCGCTCATTGATGTCTTGTGCCACCCAGAGCTGGGAAGAAAAGACAGCGGCCTTGATCATATCTGTGTGCGTGCGGCCCATGACAACAACGTGGCTATTGAGATAAATTTCCGCGAAGTTCTCGAAAGTTACAAAAGAAATCGCATCTACGTGCTTTCGGCAATGAAAAAAAACATAGAACTTTGCAAGAAGTACGAAACAAAAATAGTTTCTTCCTCTTCAGCAGTCACAGTTTGGGGCATGCGTTCTGGTCGTGAGCTTGCTGCGCTGACACACCTGCTTGGTCTCGACCTTGGCAAGTCCATAGAAACAGCTACAACTATACCAGAACAGATTATCCGAGAAAACAGAGAAAAGATGGCAGGAAAGAGGCTGGAAGGAGTTTCTATAGAAAAGTGATAATAATGGAACCAAAAATATTGCCTCCGAGCATGCGACCTCCGAAACGTTACATAATTTTTGAAGTTATATCAGACCAGCCAGTGGTCTACGGAGACCTAGTTAACACCATATGGACAACCACTATGGAGTTTCTCGGCGAGCTTGGAGGCTCCGAGGCAAATATATGGTTTGTGCACAATACGTATGACAGCAAAAAACAGATTGGTATGATAAAATGCAGGCATGACCATGTGGAAAAGGTAAGAACAGCGATGTCCCTTATATCAATAGTAAGCGAAATAAAATGTATAATAAAAATAATTGGCGTAACAGGAACTATAAAATCCGCAAAAACAAAATACATGAGAGAGGAGTCTGGGTAAGAATCATAATATGTTTCTTTCCTGCTAAGAGCTTTCTTTTTCAAAGAAAGGTGTTAAAAAATGAACTATGAAGAACTTCTTAAAAAGGCCAGGAAAAATCTTCCCACAAGAACAGAGACCAGATTTGAAATACCTGTAGCATCTGTTCAGCCAGGGAAAAAACAGACTGTAATAAGGAATTTTGTTGACATAGCAAAAGCTCTGAGGAGAGAACCGGCAGAAATAGCAAAATATCTCTTCAAGGAACTGGCAGTTCCAGGATCGATAAGAAACAACGAGCTGGTGTTACAGTCAAAAGTTCCGACCATGCTAATCAATCAACGTATTCAGGAATATGTACGTGACCTTGTGTTGTGTAAGGAATGTGGAAAACCTGACACTGCTTTGCAGAAAGTGGATAACTACACCTTTGTGAAATGTGAAGCCTGTGGTGCAAAGCGTACGGCAAAAATGTGATAGCATGTTTTCCTATAACATATTCAAGCAGAACAAAGATGTGTTGCTTGCAATCTGCGACGAGGATATTCTTGGCAAGACCTTCAGCGACGGCGAGTTGGAAATAACAATATCGGAGTTCTATAAAGGTAAAAACTGTAACGCCACTGCTGCTGTAAAGCTTGCAAAAAACGCAACAATAATAAATGCCGTAGGCAAGAATATAATAAACATATTAATAGAAAAAAAGTTTGTTGACGCTTCATCTGTATTGCAAATAGGTGAAACGTCACACGCTCAGGTCATTTCAGTAGAGTAATTAAGACTTTTCTTTGGCAAAGAAAATCCTTAAGCCAAAAGAAACATATTACAAATAGGAGAATAATATTGAAGACGAGGTTTTAGGATCGCCTATTCTTTTGGGATGAGACCTAGACCTTTTCTTCCAAAGAAAAGGGATCGGTAATGAAAGGTCAGTGGTTTATCATTTCGGCTGTGGTGGTTTCAAGCGTACTCCTAGGTATTTCGTTAATGTTAAAAGATTACTTTGTTGTCGACTCTTCCTCGCCTGTAAGAACAACTGATGTTTTTTATTTCAAAAGCGTAAATGAGCAGTTAGATAATATAATAAGGAACACTGTAACCGATGATCATCCGACATGCATAAACCTGAGCACAAATCTCAATGAACTTAATGCAACAACAACAAATATGCTGGCTTCAAAGGGCATTTTTTTCTATCTGAAATACAACATAAAGGGCTGTGACACTACAAATGACGTTGACGTCGACTTTCTCGTAGCTTCACAAAATGGTATAATACACAACTTTACGACCCTGAGTTCACCTTCACAAATACTTGCACCGTAATTCAGTCAAGAATAAAAGAGCTCTCCTTATCGTTCATGCCAAGCTCTTCGCCGATGTTTCTGTTCTTTTTGAAAAGCATCCTTATGATTGGTATATAGGCAGCCGCCTGTCTCCTTGAAATATGCAGATTCCTGGCAAGATTTTCAAGCATTACATTGCCTGATCTCCTGACAAAAACTGGTGGTCTGTAGGAAACAAAGCGTGCACTAGCCTTTTCTTTGGCCAGTGCAACTCCATAGGCAGAGAGATTTGAAAAGTACTTCTGAAGGCTCCAGGATTGGCGTTTTATAATTCTGGAGGAGAAAATGTCAGCCTTTGAAAGATAATCATAAGCCGTCGCTATGGAATTTATGTCTGTGTACTCTTCAACAACATTTTGTTCAAGCCACCGGAAAAGCTCTTCACTATCCTTCTCGTTATCAAGAGCCATTCGACAGTTTTGGATATTTGTGGTCTTGAATATCACCTTTAGTGTGTTGAATATGTTTTCCTCTGCATCTCTGTAATTATTGTATCTGAGACCTAATCGTAGTGTATCCAAATCTATGAGAAGCGCACGTATGTCGCCATTGCTAGTTTTAGTAAGCTGCTCTAATTCACGATGTTGCAGAGCAATGTGTTCGTTCTTGCAGACAATCTCCAGAAACCTTATCATGTCTGTCTCTGCTATCCTGCCGAATTTTAGTAGTTTGAAATTTTTTCTGGAAGCAGCCGACAACTGGTAAGCATCATCCGTTGTGCATATTACTGGATGCTCGCTTTTTTCTATAAGCTGTGAGAAATTTCGCAGTGATCCTGTAGTGACGTCATCAAAAAGCAGAACTTTTTTCCTTGAAAAAACACCGCGTTGCATCGAGGCTTCAAAAAACCCTTTAACTGATCTTTCCTCGTCAGCATGAGTCCCAATGACTTCATAATCAAGCTCGCTAGCTACGAGTCTTATGGAAGTGGACTTGCCGCTTCCGGTTGGTCCGTAAACAAGCAGCGCCTTGCCTTTTTTCCAGCTGGTTAGAAATTTTCTGATGTCCATGATAGCAGCAGGATTGCCTATAAGTTCCTTGACAGTTTTTGGGGAATATTTTTCAAGAAGCATGCATTTATGGTCACAAAAATCTTTTTATAAGTAAGATGAAAACGTGTGGTAGAAGATAGAGCGACCAAGTTAGAAGACCCTGCGATTCTGGCTTATTTTAACCTCTTAAATATTTTCCTTGTTGAGTATTAGCATGAAAAAGATTTCTCTCCGACGTAAAAAATCGAAATCGACAGTCCGCTGTATGCGATGCGAACAGGTATTTTCCAGCTGGAATGCCCTGAAGGTTCATAGCCGTACCCACTTACAATCTCTGCGTGAAATGAAGATGTTACAAAACGGTCACATACCAGATGAAACAAAGCTTGGTGCTGCCTTCCGTGGCAAGAACAAGATTATCGTTAGCTAAGCTGCCCGTGCATATGGCATGTTCCTTCTACTATTCAATTTAGAAGCATACTCATTTGTAAGTTCACTTATTCCAGGCACTCCGTTAAGGAGTCTTACAACTGCATTAGGTCCCCCTCTTTGTGCAGCTCTGTAAACTTGCCTTACTATGCCTTTTTGTCTTGCTTCAAGATCGTAAATAAGATTCTTGAATGTCGTATACATCGGTGTGTGTCGTGGGTGCTCCTCAGCCATATATGTGCTGGGTGCTTTTCTATTTCTTTGTTCCATGGACCATTCTACACTGCCTTCTATGAGCATTTCTCCCAAAGGTAAAATACCATTATCGGTCATTGCGTATACGGACTTTAGTAACAGTTTTGCTGGCTGGGATCCGTGTCTTCCTTCGTGTGCTGCAATAGACCTGTGTTTCTTCCAGTCTTTTATGTAAACTAAATTAGGATTAATTGCCATCAATGGCTCATCTGACCCTAACTGCATTTCAATTTCCCTACCCTCTCTCGGATAAGTTGTTTTAACTTCCCTTGGATCAAGATACCAAGCTAACGTAGAAGTATTTTTAAGACCTTTATCAAAAAAAATCCGTGTTGGAGGCCTAGGACTAGAGTTTGCGAACATCGGAGCAGCTTCATAGGTCGATTCCATAGCTTCCCTTAAGTAAAAATCCCTAAGTTCCCTCTGTTCTCCCATACTAACAGGCTCGTCAAACAATTCTTTTGTCAGTCCTTGCAACATGTTCATTACCGCTTACTAGTTGTAGACCCGCCTCTTAAGCTTTTTGTGACTTGGCCGCCTTTTAAGCATTACGCGGTTCTGTTAACCTACGATTTAATTACGTAGAGTTGCCTCAATTCTTTGAGAGTCAGCTGATGAACCTTCTTTTTTTCAAGAGTTTTGGGACATTTCTTTACCTGATTAGAGACGTCCTTGTTCGGCTTAAGCGAACATAGAAAATCCCAGAATTTGTCATCCAGCAATTTCTTTTGTTTTATGAGAACGATAGCCGAAGGTACTGCTTCTGGATAGAAAGCGTTAGCAGGCACGTCTCTGACTATCTTTATCTCTGCCATTTCCGACATTATCATGCCCAGTCTTTCCTTTGATATCAATTTCTCAGCGAATTCCTTCTGCACAATAAGTACAGCAATGCCCCATTTATGCCTGAAAAATTCTAACAGCAAAGGCTGTGAAATGGAGTAGGGAATATTGGAAACTATTTTGTTAAATGTAACCGGGGCATGTTTTAGCTTGTCGGGCTTTTGTCTAAGCGACTCAAGAAATTCCAGAGCATCGCCGAAAACAGCGTTGCAGTTGTTTATGCCCTTGAGTATATGAGTAAAAGAATAATCCTTCTCTATAGCCAATACTTTTGCCTTTTTCGAAAGAAGTATGGTAAGATTGCCTATGCCAGCACCTACCTCCAAAACTGTATCTTTGCTGCTTAGCGTAGCGAGAGAAACTTCCTCATTAAGTATATCATCACTTTGGAGAAAATACTGGTCCATCTCCTGCTTCGGGACTATTTTGGCAATGGCAAGTAGCTGTTTGATGTTCATGAATAGAAATTGTCTGTTTCTATTTTTATAGGTCAAAAAAATGTCAGAATCAATTATACTCTGTACTTCGCGATCTTCTTGATTATGTCTCTGTGCGTAAGCAGCAGTGCCCTGCAGCAGTAGCGCTCAACACCCAAGTCATCCAGAATTTTGCCTGGCTGTTCGCCTTTTTCAATACGTTCTTTGTACTTTTCCCACAAGCCGCCTATGGGCTTACCACATGTGAAAGCAACGGACCGGTATGATCACATAACCACCTCTTTCACAACATAGAACTTAATTGTCATAACACTATCTCCATTTTCCTAATTATTTAACGTTTACTTTGCTGTTTCGTTCTTCTTGGCCCTGCCGTACTGCGCGAAGGCTTGTGTGGTTCTGTTCTGCGTGGATCTGACACAAGAATTGAACGATCATAATCAACATAAGCCTCTTTGAGTTTGTTGTCCTTTGTCCAGTTTACCAGTGCATTAGCTATCGCTGTACGTGCAGCATCAGCTTGTCCCCAGACACCACCACCGGTAACCGTAACGTCTATGTTTACTCTCTTGACAAGATCACCAGCAAGAACTACAGGCTCCCTAAGTCTCATCTGCACATAGCGCGGCTGTACCGCATCAATAGGTTTCGAGTTCACTCTTATGATGCCGGTGCCTTCCTGTACAACTGCACTGGCTATGGCTTTTTTTCTCTTGCCTATTACAATCATTATTTTCTTCTTTTTCTTTGGTGTTTCTTCAGTCATGTTCAATTCAACTCTGTTGATTGACATCTCAAACAACCTATGGGTTGTTTGCAGATAATTACTTTCTCCATCCCAATTGCGTGGCCAGATCGCCAACGGTCATGTAACTGGTTCGCACAGTCTTGACAGCAATGCTCTCTCCCTTCTCCATTTCTACCGGAGTTCCTATATAGACTCTCAATTTTTTGAAAGCGATTCTACCTTTGTTTGTTTTATACGGCAGCATGCCTCTTACTGTCCTGCGAACAATCAAATCAGGTTTCGTTGGAAAGAATGGCCCATGTTGCGGCGAACCTATCGATCTCTTTTTGAGATATTTCTTTGTAATCTCGACGGAATCGCCGGTTATTATCACTTTCTCTGCATTTACTATTGAAACTTCCTCGCCGGCAAGAAGTTTCTTGGCTGTGTAAGATGCTAGCCTTCCGAGCACCGCGTCTTTTCCGTTTATAATCATATTATAATCCTCGCCTTTTTCTCAAGCTGGTTAAGCGGTAGGCATTTGCCGCCGGCCGCAACTATCTTTTTTTCTGCTCCCTTGGAAAATGAAAGTGCGTAAACTGTCACGGATTTTTTTATTTCACCTGATCCAAGAACCTTTCCAGGAACAGCAACAGTATCATTATCCATAGAGGCTTTCCCAATTCTTGTAACATTAACAGGAATCTTGCTTCTCATGGATTTTCCAAGATGCCTAGCCATGATTAAGTGAAACTTGTCTTTCTTCTTTTTCATTTTCACAATCAATGCTCTTGTGTCTGGATCTGTTGGTCCTGTTGGATGTGGCATTTTTTCCACCTTAATTATAATACTTTCTTTCCCGCCGGTATTTGGTTTTTATTTCTTTCCTCCGGCGCTTTTCTTAAAAGGTCCGATGCGAGGGAGGAGATTTGAACTCACGCAGGCACTACTGCCACAGGATTTCTGTATTCCTTTTCCATTGATGCTTTTCTTTAGAAAAGGATCACTTAAGTCCTGCCCCTTTGACCAGACTTGGGTACCCTCGCCTGATCAAAGATATTGTAGACTTTCTTTAAAAAGTCTACAATTTGCAGAAATTGGAATTTCTGCAATACTTTTCTGAAAGCTTAAATGTAATTTCTTTCCTCCGGCGCTTTTCTTTAGAAAAGGGCTTACTTAACCGATTTCTTAACATTGTCAGCCAGTTCCTGTGATCTTTCCTCAAGTATGTCAAGGCTCTTGTTAAGGATTTCTTTTACGGTCAAGCCCGACACAGACTCGATGTTGAATATGAAACTTGTATCGTCTGCCGAGACCGATACGCCTTCGCTTGTCTCAACACATCTCATACATAATATACACCTGTCTTCTGCAACAACTTTTAGCTTGTCATCCTTTTTCTCAAAAACATGGGTGGGACAGATATCAGCCATCTTTGGATCTGCTTTTTCGGCGTTGATTTTTACCGTTGGAACATATTGGTAGCCAACATTAGATGCCTGCCACTTTATATGTTCAGTACCAAGGCCAAGCTGCGCAACTGCCTCGAATTTGATTCTCTGGTTTTCAAGGAGCTCAATAATTGGTATGTCTCTGTCAACAGGCTGAACACTTTCATCCGTAGATTTCATGTCTCCGGATTTGACAACACAAGGACCCTGCTTTTCAAGCACTAAAGTAACTTCACATCTGCTGCAGCCTTTTCCGCCGCACTTGCATTCTGATTTAAGATTATAAACAGCTGTGTCAAAGGTAAGTGGTATAAGTCCAAGGCGGTGCGCGATAAGCTCGTCAAACATACCGGATGTGTTTTCCTCGAAATCAACATACTCTATTGCCAGCGTAGGCACCTCATTCTTTGCTACGCGTCGTAACGCATTGGCAAAAGCAGGACTTGCCTTTTCCAATAGAAATCTCACTTTCATGTCTGATTTCTCAAGTATTTTTATGTTCATTATTACACTCTCCTTCCTCTTCTTCCGCCTTTCTTTCTGCACGTATCATGAGGTACAGGCGTCACATCTTCTATCTGGCCTATGCGAAATCCTGCGCGTGCTAAAGCACGAATAGCAGGCTGCGCACCCTGGCCAGGTATTCTTGCCTTTATTCCGCCAGGTGCCCTTATTCTTATGTGAATATTTGTGATGCCAGAAGCAGTAGCCTTTTCTGCAGCCTTTCGCGCCACCTTCATTGCGGTGAAAGGCTTTCCTTTATTCATGTCCCTGTCCGAGACCTGTCCGCCTGAGGCTATTGCTATGGTTTCGGCTCCGGTTATGTCAGTTATGTGAACTATCGTATTGTTAACTGACGAAAATATATGTGCTATTCCCCATTTTTCTTTTGTTGCCATGATTATTACCAAATCCCTCTAGATCTTACAGGATTTTTTAATGCTACTTCATGCCACGTAGCCATCCACATGTGATATGAAGCGCACCAATCATTCCATACTCCTGATAAAAATTTTCTGTCCTTATACGCAATTGTAGCCAAAGCGTCATACCGATCACTTTTCTCTTCGTGACTTATTGACCTTTCTAAATGGTATTGATCTGCAACTGCTGCGTCTGTTCTATCTGTTCCACTACACGACATAATTATTCCTTCTTCGTCTCCTCTTTGATCATCTTTGCAGTTATGTACGGATCAAGAGCTATCTTGTCCTCGTCATCTTTTTCAACAATATAACTTGGCCAGGACACTTTTTTTTCGCTGACCGTTACATGACCATGCACAATTAGCTGCCTGGCATGTTTCATGCTGTTGGCAAGTCCCTTCTTGAAAATTATTGTCTGCAGTCTTCTGGAAAGTATGTCATCAAGTCCTATCTGAAGCACGTCATCCAGGCGTTTTGCAAAAATACCGAGTTTGTTTATCTTGTCAATGAGTGCCTTCTCATCCTTCTCGTTACCTTTTGCCTGTAAAGCTCTCGCACGTCTTCGGAAGTCTCTGACTATGCCTTCGGCTCGCCATATTTCCTTCTTCCTGCGCAGACCGAAGTTTTCCTTTGTCTTCTTTTCCGTTTCTATGCGTGCCTTGTCAAAAGGTTTTTTAGGCCGTGCATACTTCTTACGAAATCTTTTTGGTTGTCCCATGAATTATCACTTCTTTTCTTCTTTTGGCTTCGCAGCTGGTTTTGCGGCAGTTTGTATTTTCTTCTTGGAAACGCCTACGCTCTTTTGTGTCCTGAAGCTGCTTCTTGTGCGCTGGCCACGTACCGGTTGTCCTAGCTCATGTCTTATTCCCTTGTAAGCACGGAGCTTTCTCAGAAGGTTGATGTCATCCCTCTTCTTCAGCTGGAGGTCAGCCATAGTAATGTGCATGTCCTCGCCTGTTTCCGGGTCTTTTCTCCGATTGTGCATCCATGCCGGAAGCTGTGGTTTCTTTATGAAACCCTCAAGTGTTTTCACTTCTACCTCGCTGAGCTGGCCGACTTTTCTTCTTGAATCAGTGCCAGTGGCGATGCAAACAGCCTTAGAAAACATAAAGCTTACACCCCGGATTTTTCGCAGAGCGCGTTCTACATTGAGAGAGCCATCTATATCGGTAGTAAGTATTCTGACTATTCTTCGAGTCTCTTTCGTATCCTGTACCATTGTATCACTTTGCATAAGGTTCATCGGAGCAATCTAGAATAGTATAGTGACGCTGAAAGCGTGCATACTAAAATCCCCTAGCCCTATATCGTTATCCTAATAGGTTGAAAGCCAAAGCATTTATAGTTATCCAAGGGAACCTTGGTAACTATACGTGAAACTGCAAGTAATATGTAAATTTGCAGTTTCACTGTAAACTTTTTATCTGCCTGTGTCCAATTAGGATACATGAAAGCCAGGGACATAATGACAAAAAGACCCATAACTGTGAGCCCCCGGGACACGCTTGGAAAGGTTGTTCGTATTCTTGCTGATAAAAAAATAAGTGGCTGTCCTGTTGTCGATAAGGGGAAGTTGGTGGGTATAGTAACCCAGACCGATGTCATACGCACCATGGATGTCTATGAAAAAATAAACAAAGGTAGCGACTTGTTTTCCCTTGTTGTAGCTGTGATTAAGTCAAATGAGTACGACAGCATGAAAGCCCAGCTCAAAAAAATGCTGAACATGAAAGTAAGGGAATTCATGAAAAAAAAGGTTGTTTCCATAGAAGAAGACGACGATGTCTATAAGGCTGCGAAACTTATCGACAGACATAATGTGGATCGTCTGCCTGTTGTGAAAAAAGGAAAATTAACAGGAATAGTCACAAAAACCGATATTATAAAAGAGCTAGAAAAACTGGAGAAGTAACAATTATTCGTTATTCTGTGCCCACTTGAAGTTTCTCGGGTCCCGGCCAAGTTTCTCTTGATTAACTTCACACTTGCTTGAGCAGTAATAAAAAATCTTGCCTGTGCTGTGAATAAGTGTTTTGCCTGTGCCCTTCTCTATTTGTCTTGAGCAGAATGAACATTTCATTTTTAACGTCTCCCATAACTTCCAGAGGACTCCATTTCAGTCTCGCGAAGCATGACTATATCACCTAGTCTTACAGGTCCCATCACATTACGGGTAAGGATTTTGCCCTTGTCTCTGCCATCCATCACACGGCATTTTACACTGGTAACGCCTTTGGTCCCAGCTCTACCAAAAACAGTTATTATTTCCGCTGGTGTTGCATCTTCTGGCATGATTATCTACCTAGAAATCTATTCTTTGAAGTTCTTCTTAGCGTCGCCAAGATCTGTTATAGCCACTACAGCGCATGAAACTTCCAGTCCTGCAGCACGTCCAAGCTCATTTTTGCTGCTAACCTTGAAGAGCTTCACCTTTTTTTCGTCGCAAAGAGGTCCCAAATGCATTGCTATTTCTGGAGGATCTATATCCTCTGCCACGACAATAATCTTTGCTATGCCGCGCTCTGCAGCCTTTGTTGCCTCGTTAACGCCCTTGCGTATTTTTCCTGTTTCCCTGGCTATTTCCACAATCTCTAGAACATCTTCAGTTTTCATTTCTGAACTTGTCATTGGTTTTCACCTCGTAGTATTAGCATAAACCCAATACCGTATCAACTCTGTTTAAGAGAAGAAAAGTATTAAAATTCGTCTTTTTATAGTTCTACAAGGGAGGTAAAAAATTATTACTCCCTTGTGAACTATATAGGAGAACCAAATGTTCTCCTTATATGCTTTACTCAGAATACCTTAGATTTGTTGGTGCATAATTATGGAAAGTCCAAAAAGTAAATTCCTGAAAGTAAAGTGCAAGAAATGCAGAAACGAGCAGATAATATTCAATAAAACCGCTACTGTGGTGAAATGTCTCGTTTGCGAATCTGTGTTGGCTGAGCCAACCGGCGGCCTGGCAGAGATCAAGACAAAGATAGAAGAAGTCATGGATTAATCTTTCTTATGAAGGAAAGTACATCTTTTTCATGTGGTATATAATTTGTTTATAAATGTAATAGCCACATATTGCTCTAGAGAGTGTAAAAATGGTCAAGAAACGCGGGATGCCAAGTATAGGAGAACTTGTTATTTGCAAGATAAGCAAAATCAACCCCAACTCTGCCTTTGCCTATCTGGAAGAATACGGCATAGAAGGTATGATACATATTTCTGAAGTATCTAGCGGTTGGATAAGGGACATAAGACAATTCGTAAAAACCGGCCAGACTGCTGTTGCCAAAGTTACAAGGGTAGAGGAAAATCATGTCTCGCTATCATTGAAACGTGTTGACAAGAAACAGGAAAACAACAAAATAAAGGACTATCGTCTCAACCAGCGCGCTGAAAAGATGTTGCAGATAGCTGCCGAGGGAATGAAAAAGACCCTGGACAACGCATATGAGGAAGTGGGCTTTGTGTTGCAGGAAAACTTTGGCTCGCTTTACGAAGGCTTCAAACTATCTTTATCAAACCCCAAACTCCTCAAAGAGCGCGGAATACCCGAAAAGTGGGTCGATCAACTGAAGATGGTTGCAGAAAAAACCATAGTGCAGAAAGAGTTTGAATTCAGGGCAAGATTACACATCAAAATTTATAAGGAAGGTGGCGTGAATATAATCAAAGAAATCGTTACCAACGCCCGCAAAAGTGGGCTTGACGTGCGGTACATAGCAGCTCCTGAATACCTTGTAAAATTCAAGACCATGAACGCGAAGAAAGGTGAGCGTGAATTTATTGACCTGCTAGAAAAAATCAAATACAAGGATGCAGAAACGTATTTCGAGATGATAAAGCAATGAAATTGATGAAATGTGATAAATGCGGCTACACGCTGAATGCTGTATGCAAATGCGGCAAAACAAAAAGTGCACATCCACCAAAATTTTCAGAGCGCTACGGAAAATATCGTCGAATGGCAAAAAAGCAGGATTAATATTCAAGAAAGATAAGATATATAATAAGGGAAGATAGAACGGTAAGAAACCGTAGGTGTCGTGCGTATGGAAACTCAAATAAAAGTTCTCGAAAAGGTCAAGTTGAAAAAACCTATTCTGATAGAAGGACTACCAGGCATAGGTAATGTAGGGCGTGTGGCTGCCGGCTACCTGATAAACGAGCTTAAGATGAAGAAATTTGCAGAACTTTATTCACCACATTTTCTTCCCCTTGTTCTGCTACAAAATGACTCCGTAGCCAGCATGCTAAAGTGCGAGTTTTATTATCACAAAAGCCGCAAAGGTGATATCATTATACTGACCGGAGATACGCAAAGCATAACACCAGAAGGTCATTATGAAATATGCATGAAAATAATTGATTTTGTAAGCAAAATGGGCACAAAGGACATAATAACATTGGGTGGCTTTGCCGAGGGTAAGGAGATTAGCACTCCGCGCGTGATCGGCGCAGTTAACGATAAGAAAGTTCTAAAAAAATACGAAAAACTTGGCATAGACTTCGGAAAAGAACATCCTATAGGAACTATAGTAGGCGCATCTGGACTTCTCCTCGGCTTGGGAAAGATGTACAACATGAATGGTCTGTGTATCATGGGTGAAACGTTTGGCCTGCCGCTGGTAACAGACCCTAAGGCTGCCGACAGCCTTCTCCATGTATTAGTAAAGCTATTAGGAATAAAGGTTGACATGTCCAAGCTGGAAAAAACAATAAAAGAAATGGAAGATCGTATAGAAAAGACGGACAAAATACACAAGAAAATGCTTCAGCAACTCTCAGAGCCAAAGAAAGGCGAAGACATAAAATACATTGGATGAGTCAAACAAACGCTTAAAAAGTTTGGCTTAGATGGATTACTTTGATTTACAGTTAATTAAGCAAAAAATACAGCATTATAACTTGATTAACTGTATGTGACCAACTTGTGTATGTTGAATATTAAGTTGGTCAACTATAATCAATTCAGGTGAACAAATGACATTCTACGAAGGTTTGACGCGTTTTGAAAAGACAAGAATAATATCTGCCAGGGCTCTGCAAATATCCATGGGTGCACCGTTCCTGATAAAAGCGAACGCTGCTAGCGACCCTAAAAATATAGCTCGGCAGGAATTTGAAAAGGACGTGCTGCCCATAACCATAAGGCGGGCTCTTCCTAAAAGGCGATAACTCTATCCGCTTTTAAGCGCTGGGTTTCTAGTTCTTGCATGTCATACAGGAAAAATAACGTAATCAATGTGAGCAAGGCTACAGTCCATGAATGCTTGGAACGTGCAGAAGGTATTTTAGGTTTTCAGCCACAGAAATGTGATCCTGAAATAATTTATGCAAATCCTAAGATTGCCGAGCATTTCGACGTAAGTGGTATCTATTTTGCAGGAAAATTCATACTGCCAGAAGAAGTTGAAGAAAGTACTGTCCTTCACGAAGGAGTACATTATCTTATGAGCAAGTCAGGTTTGTTCTTACCTGTAGATCCTAGCAGTGCTAACATCTTCTATGACAAGCTTGTAAACGAGACTATTGCAGAATCTGCCACCGGAGAAGTATACGGATATCCAAGCGGTGTGATAGAAAACATGACTTCAATCAGTGAGCAGGAAATAGACACGCGTGTGGATAAGATTGCTAGCGAGCGCGGGATGACAACTGACGAAAAAGCCGCTTATAGGGCTTATTACAGTAATGCCATGATTTATGCAGTCACGATGATAAACCAACAGCTCTTTATAGAGAGGGGATATCTCGAAGCTGAGGACACAATACCGTTGATACCACTTATCAAATATCTCTATGAATACTTTGACCGCCAAAGAGATGATTCAATAAATTTTGCGGTGAAAGCACTGGCGGTGAGGAACGCAGCAGGGCTGCGCGATCATAACGTATCGTCGAAAGATATGGTCGGTTGGATAGGTGACGCAGTAAAAAACGGCTGGGATTCGTTCGATATATATTTCTGGGATGTTGTGCGCGGTGCAGCAGGGAGATAGAATTCGTATTTAAATCTTGGCGCCAAGAGAAATCTGATACTTATGGCTAAGGGAAAACTATTGCTACCTAGAGAAAAATATCTGTCAGCAGGTGTCCACATAGGTATGACATCAAAAACAGCAGACATGAAGCGTTTCATATACAAAGTGAGACCCAACGGCCTTGCTGTCCTTAACGTGGGCATGCTGGACAAGAGAATTGAGAATGCAGCAAATATGCTTGCATCCATGAAAAGAATACTTATTGTTTCACGCAAAGAAAACGGCCAGGATCCAGCGAAGAAATTTGCCGAGATAGTTGACGCCAGAGCCATAACAAAACGTTTCATGCCTGGCTCGCTAACAAACCCGTCCTATAAAGAATTCTTCGAGCCTGAAGTAACCATAGTTGTTGATCCTGCTGCAGACAAGCAAGCAATAAAAGAATCCATACAGATGCGCATCCCCATAATCGGGCTTGCTGATACTTTCAACGACACGTCTTTCATTGATGTAGTTCTGCCATGCAACAACAAAGGCAAGAAATCTGTT
>DATDUC010000048.1:0-2084 GCA_035290545.1 archaeon
CCGGAGATAGCTGCATATTTCGTCGCTGCGCTTGCGGGCGGCATGCTGTCAGTCGGCATCATACGCGAAAAATTCAAGGGGCATTTCGAGAAGATACTCATGGACTCGCTGCTGTTCCTCGCTTTTGCTGAAGGGCTGATAATCGTTGCCGCTTTCTTGGAAGCTTACATTTAGCGAGACTATATCTGAATTTATTGTAAGCGTTTTTAATATCTGCTTCATCCAGTCTTATTATTTTATGACCATTTTTCAATTTCTTATTAATTTTTAAAGTGTAAGGAGTCCATGGAGTGGGAAGTTTATCTGCAAAACTATTAGCGGCTTTTACTCCTACACCAACTACTTTTGTTTTATAGCTCTACAAGGAAACAATCTGGATATTATTTCCTTGTGAGCTATCTGTGAACCCACAAACATGTCCGGATTCTTTTGTGGGTTCACTATAAGACGCGATTTTTCGACGCGGAATGGAAGCCGTTAGTCACATCCAACGCGTTTTCTATATTGTTCTGTCTGGCAATGTAAACGATCTCTTCGGTCTTCAAAATCTTGTTAGATAAATCCACTTCAATAACAGTAGAATATTTTTCTAGTTTATTCTTTATGTTATTTTTCAGGTTTTTGTCAATGATATTTATGATTTAAAACGGCTTATTTCCGGAAATCCGCGCTAAGCTGTATCCAGCATTTCCTGAAGTTATAAGGCATAATCTGCCGATGCCTTTCTCCATTGCGCGTTTTACAATCATTTCACTGCGCCTATCCTTTAATGTACCGAACGGATTTTTTGAGATTATAACGATTTGTGCGAAGTTGCAGGCATCGAGTGGTATGAATTCTATATTTCCCTTTTGGAGCCAGCGAAAATGCTCGTAAATCATTTCTTTTGTAAACCGCTGGCTCCAGAATCCTTCTTTCGTCGCGGTAAAAATATCATTTTTCCCCGTTATGACGTGCATACGGCATTTTTTATAAAATTTCTCTTGTTCAATCCTATTTTCATCACTTTGATTATAAATTGTTAAAACCAATTTCCCGCTGGGATTCAGCAGTTTGTAGGCGTTTTTGAAAATCTTTACAAATTCCATGTTGGGGCGTAAGAGATTTTTAGGATATTTCTTTATGCGTCCTGCCTTACTCGTATCTAGTTTTATTTCAAGAGGCTTGAAATTCCCAGGCGTGAAATATGTGCATATTACCAAATCGTATTTAATCCTGAAGATTTTGTTTATTGGTTTTTTGTAAATATCTCTGGCATCATGATAAATTATCCGCGTCTTATTCTTAATTTTTCCCCTAATGGTATATTTGGCTCTCTGCAATTCAAACAGACTATTATCGAAACCTATGAACATTTTTATTTTTCGCCATATAGGGTCTCTACTAAGAAGCAAAGGAATTCTTCCGTAACCTACGCCTATGTCCAGTATACTGATGTGTCGCCCGGTTTCTAAATAAATTTTTTCTATTATGTTCTTGAGCTGCCTGAATTCCGTTATCTGGGCATTTTTCACCATATCTGTCATGTACTTGCTATCTAGAGTATGGTCCACCACTTCGCTATTGTACATCGTGTTGTTGTTTGTAATTGGCATATTTCTATATCTAATTCCGGTATCTATTTAGCTCTTTAACCTGCCGAGTAGCGTGCCAAAAATATTCAGTCCGAGCTTCTTCCATGTTGCAAAACAGCTCATTACAACTTCATGAACTCTTGCGCCTTTTTCGCTTCTCAAACCTCCTATGATCTTTCTGATGACAACATGCTCGCGCAGAGCCTGTTCTGCGATGTTGTTTGTTGGCTCGACATTGTGTTCAAGGAACGTGAACCAGCTTGGAAATCCGTTTTTAACTTTCTGCAGGAATTTCATCACCTTCACGTCTTTGTAACGCCTTGAAATGATTCTACGCAGACGCTTCTCCGCATCCGCTCTTGTCAAACTGCTCTTGGCATCGACAAAAAGCATACGCAGAAAATCGTAGATTTTCTGATTTTCCAAATCCTTCGCTTCCCTGAGCATATGCGCCCAGCATCTTTGCAGCGTAAAGCCGAATTGCGCATATGATTTCAAGCCGTCACACAC
>DATDUC010000049.1:0-5111 GCA_035290545.1 archaeon
CTTGTTTATCAAAAAGGGTCCGTTGTAGCTTGTTTTGAAGGTAACTAGTATTTTTCTCAATCCTCGTTGAGCGTCTTCATAAAAGTCTTTGAACATAAACTCCAGAGGCAACGTGACCTCTAATTCTTCTTCTAATTCACGAAGTGCTGCTTCCTGATAGGCCTCACCCGACTACACATGGCCACCGGCAGAGGTGCCCCAGTGGCCAGGGCAGAATTCCTTATTGTCACTAGAGCGCTGAAGCGCCAGTTCCCTATTTTTATTGAAAACAAGCACATGAACAATGCGATGCAATAGTCTTTTTTCATAAACTTCACTGCGTGGAGCACTTCCAATGACCTCATCGCGATCATTCACGTAGTCAAGAAATTCCATAAAACAATAAAGCATCTAACTTATTTATACCAAGAATTTCAACCTATTATAATGAAGAAAATTCTCATAATATTCGCTGTTTTCCTGCTTCTGGCGGTTATGGTAAACGCAGAGCAGCTTAATGTGAAGACCATTGATTTTGTCAAGCTGAAGATAACACAGAGTGGTTCGCTCACTATAAACGGTGTGGTGGAAAAGGCAAACCTCTCATATTACGTACCG
Organism: archaeon; assembly: GCA_035290545.1. Lineage (GTDB taxonomy): Archaea > Aenigmatarchaeota > Aenigmatarchaeia > GW2011-AR5 > GW2011-AR5 > GW2011-AR5. The sequence continues at coordinate 598 of DATDUC010000049.1, forward strand.
CAGAATGGTATAGTAAACATAGATGCGACAGGAGACGGCGGTATGACATGGCGCTACATCTACGACAGCTTCAACAATATGATGATTCTTTTGGAATGGAAAAAACCCACAGGTACGCTAAATTACAAGATAGAAATGATAATGGAAAACAGCGCAAAGCACATGCCTGTTAGCATGAATATAGGAACAGATGATTTCTACCTGAAACAAACAGACCACATACGAATAGACGATAACATAAAGCAGTTTGCATTTCCCTTTGAAAAATCCATGAAACGTGCAGCTGAACTCACAACCCTGGTTAATGATTATCTCACATATGACCTTACTTATGTTGGCATAGATTTGCCAAGCGACCGGGTTTTTATTGAGCGTCGTGGCGTCTGTGTTGAACACGCCAACCTGCTGGCAGCGCTGCTCAGGGCAAGCGACATACCAACGCGTTATGTTGTTGGCTATGCCTACTCTTCTTTGCAGGAAAAATTCATAGGCCACACATGGGTTGAGGTCCTTACTGATGGTGGGTGGGTTCCTCTTGATCCTACATGGCTCGAAGCAGGCTACCTGGATGCAACGCATGTGGAAAATGCATACCTGATGGATAACAGCCAAATGGACACACTTACGTACTTGGGAGGTGACATAGACTGGACAAGAAATAATGAGCAGATAGAAATGCTCGACTATACACAAAAGAAAATTACTACATTGAGAGTTTCCGGCTCGGGTAGTGTAGCGCCAACAGACTACGGCTACGTTAAGGCGGCTGTTTCTTCTGACGAGTGCACACTTGTGGACATTACAGCAAACTCGTGTGTGGACAGTAAAGACGTCAGACAGCTTGACATACAGGTGCCAAACAGAACATTATGGTTATGCGAGCCTCAAGACGTTTACTGGTTCTTCAAACCAAGCGGAAACAACTACATATGCCCTGTTTCAGTTTATGATCAAATGGAAGGCAAGTCAGAATTCCGGATAACTGTAGGCGGCAAAAGCCAGCAGTCGCCTATCTTTATAACAGGCCCGGAAACAGTTCTTGTAAATGAACTATTTACCCTAACAGCAAGTACGGATGGTATTTTCTATTCAACAGATTTTGGCCTCCATGCAGGTACTGGCTGGCGATTGAGTATAAACAAACCAGGTGCCTACAAGTTTTACCTCTACGCAAAAAACAATCTTTATGAGAAAACCGTGAACGTGGTGCAGAAGAAAGAATTCAATTTGTTTACAGAAGCGCCAAATACGGTAAATTTTGATGCAACTTTTTATGTAAATGTAACAGTAAAAAACCTGCTGGCAGATGCGACACCTATGCTGACAGTCAAGTACACTAATCAGACCACAAAACAAGTTGTATCATTAAAAAACGGCGAGGAAAAAATATTTGTTTTCAGACTCATAGCAAACAAGGAAGGACCTAATGATATATCAGTCTCGGCTGAAGGCAACTCACTTGCGTCACAGACACTGATAATAAACACGCTGCAGGAAAGAAAATCTGACATTCTCGGCGCGATAGCCGACTTCTTTTCCGGAATCATAGATGGCATCATGGGGCTTTTCGGCAGCAGGTAAATAAAAAGTCTTTCCAGCAACTAATTCTATGCTCCTAGTAATTTCAGGCACGCCAGGCACAGGCAAGACTATTATAGGCAAAAAGGTGGCCAAGCTCTTAGGCGCTAAGCTAATCACTACTGGCCTCCTTGTCAAAAAATATAAAATTTCTGCAACGCTTGACAAGAAAAGAAAGACAAAAATCATTGACACACGAAAGCTAGCGATAGCTGCCAAAAGCGAGGCAAAAAAATATGAAAACTCTGTTTTTGAGGGCCATCTAGCTCACTTCACTCCGGCAGACTTCACTATAATATTGAGAACAAGCCCGTCGGAGCTCGAGAGGCGATTGAAGAAAAAAGGCTGGAGTGAAAGTAAGATAAGAGAAAACGTTGAGGCAGAAGCAATGGATATAATTTCCAATGAGGTAAAGAATGCGATCGAGATAGACACTACAAGAAAATCTCCTAAAAAAGCTGCCCTGCTAATTCTGAAACTCTTAAATAATTATTCCTTGCAAAGAAAATACTTGAGGAAAATAGACTGGTCAGAAAAATATGCATCATTTCTGAAGGGATGATTATAATGGGTCTTGGAAAACTTAGGTTTGCGATGTTTACAACATTTGTTCTGCTATTCGGCACGTTACTTGCGCTGACTGGAATAGTTGTATGGCTAATCGCACCGGGTTTATATGCAGCTTCTGTCTACTCACTGCTGATAGTCTTAATGGGATTTGCCATAGGTATAACTCTTCTCCAGTATCTGCTCGCTCCTTACATAATTCGTGCGTTTACAAACATGCGGGAACTGGATGAAAAGGAATATGCATGGCTTCACTCCATGGTTGATGATCTAGTGAAAAAAGCCGGCCTCAAGAAAAAACCAAGACTTTATCTGGTAAATGACGGCACGCCAAATGCATTTGCCTTTGGCTATGGCAAGAACCATGCTTACATTGCATTGCACACAGGTCTTATTGAGATGTTGAACAAAGATGAAATAAAATCTGTGCTTGCCCATGAAATCGGCCATGTCAAGCATAATGATATTGTTCTCATAACAATAGCGTCCATGGTGCCGGTTTTTGTGTACTATCTGATAGTTGCGATAGGGTCAATAGTTGCACGTTCAAGAGATGAAGACAATGGATTGTCAGGAGTATTCATATTTATAGGTGCTTACATTGCACAGTTTTTCACCTACCTGATAGTCCTGTACCTCAGCAGGGTCCGTGAGTACTATGCAGATGCTTTTGGCGCAGCAGCTACTACACCGAAAGATATGAGAACAGCACTCGCAAAGATTGCATATGGTTTTCCAGCCATTGGTAACAAGGCAAAGAAATATGAAAAAACTCGTGCTTTTTACATCACCGACCCGCTGGCTGCTGTGGATGAAAGAAAAAAGAGAGACAGCCAGCTTGGCAAGGACCTTGAAAAGTCTGTGAAAAAACGTGAATCAGAGGGTGCACATCTTGATTCTTCCAAGGAAATAGAAGAAGCTATGCGATGGGAGCGAGAAGCTGCAGGCGCCAAAATACTCAATGTTTTCTCAACACATCCGCTCACCTACAGGAGACTGGATGCGTTGTATGAATTTGAAAAAGAAAACAAAGGCGTAAACCCAAAGGATATCTAAAATTTCTTTACTCCGCCGAAAAGATATCTGCCTTTGCGGAAATCTTTGCCGTCGACCTCTGCTCTTGCTGTCAGGGATAGGCCTTTTCCTAGCTTAAGGTAAGGTTGAATTTCAGTATAGAAAGCCCTTCTTCCTTTGTATGGCGTTTCAAGACTTTCAAGTGCTTCGATGGTAAATCTGCCTGCTTCTTTGCCATAGAAGGCTGTGGCATTTGCTCCGTCTTTATTGAACACGATGTCCAAAAATCCGTAACCACCCAGTGCTTCCGGCAGTGTAGTATTTCTAATGCCATATTTTGCATCGAAAACGCCGGTTTTATCTATTTTCAGCACGGCAGCCGGAACTATTTTTGAATCGCCAATACCTAGCGTCAAAACATTTCGGCCAAAGTAAGTATCAAGTGTTCTTTCTTGTTTAAATGTTAGTTCATTAAGACCATGAAATCCTGGTTTTATTTCTCCAAGTGAAAAGTCTACGTTTGTCAAGCCACGAACTCGAGCATCGCCTTGGGTTGTTCCTAACACCTCTAGTGCGTTGTAGCCTAGTTCAACAGGTTTAGTTTGTGCAGGCGCCTGTGCTGCTACATTTACAGATCCTGCCAGCAAACTTGCCAATAGAGCATTTGTTATTTTTCCCATGTTCCACACCCCATATATGTTACTACTATATAGTTATTTATTTATATAAGTATTAACTCTCCTAAAAAGGAGAGTATTTAAATCGCAGAGTCAAAGAGTAACTATGGATATGAGTGCTCTCGAGGACATTGGACTCACAAATGCAGAGATAAAAGTTTACATAGCTCTTTTGGAAATGGGTGCGACAAAAACGGGACCAATTATTGAAAAGAGCGGTCTGCAGAGTTCTGTTGTTTATTCTGCGCTGTCAAAGCTTCTGGAGAAAGGACTTGTTTCCAGCGTAAGAGAAGGGAAAATAACCGTTTATCTGGCATCGGACCCTAAAAATATTATTGACTACATTGATGAGAAAAAATCTAAATTGAATGAAATTTTACCGCTTCTTGCAGCGAAGCAGTCTTTGGCAAAGAACAGGACAGATGCGGTTTTATTCCGAGGTATACGAGGAGTAAAGGAGCTTCTGCTGGAGCTTTTGGATGCTGGCGGAAAGGAACATCATACGATGGGATCCCCGCTGGAATCTACTATGCTGGGCAGTGCATGGTGGCTTAGCTATCATAAAAAACGGGCTGCAAAAGGAATAAAAGGAAAGCTTCTTTTTAACGAGTCCTTAAAAGAGTGGGCCAAAAAATTTGGATATCATGACAGGAATACAGAAATCAGATTCATGGCAAA
>DATDUC010000050.1:0-3860 GCA_035290545.1 archaeon
AATACAGGGCAGTTTACACCCACGCGCTACGAGTGGTGATCTGACATGACAACAAACGCAATGAAAGAAAAATAAAAGAAAGTGATAATCATGAATAAAATAGAGGAGATGATATTCAGGACCCCGGAAAAATGGGTTCATATAAGAGAAATCGCCCGGAGACTGCGAGTGAGCCCTAATAGTGTGAGAAAGGAGGCCGCTTTGCTGAAAAGATGCGGGATATTGAAAGAGAAAACAGAAGGCAACATGATACAGTACAGGGCTAACATGGAAAGCGAGCGGTATAAAAGAGAAAAGATGCTTCACAATCTCAGAAGCATCTTTGATTCCGGGATTGTCGATTTTCTTTACGAATATTACAATCCGAGCGCAATTGTGCTTTTCGGAAGCTATTCAAGAGGCGAGGACACATCAACAAGCGACATAGACATTGCCGTGGTCACAAGCAGCAAGAAAAGGCCGGACCTCAAAAAATTCGAGAAAAAACTTTCAAGAAGAATCGAGCTTTCGCTGTTCATCAGGAAGGAAGTCTCGAAAGAATTCTTCAACAACATAATAAATGGTATAGTATTAAGGGGGTTCCTGAAATATGAATGATTTTGAGTTTTACCTGGAAGAAGGGGACGTGAAAAAGAGAAAGCCTGACATGGAGCTGGCAAAGTCGCTTCTCAAGGATGCAATGGTAAGGTTTGAGAAAGTTTCCAGGCTTGATGTTGACGAGTTTGCGAAAATAATCTTCGAAAACATCTATGATGCCATCAGGGATGTCTTGGATGCCCTGCTTGCTCTGGATGGATACAAGTCATATTCGCACGAGGCGTCAATAGCTTACCTTAAGAAATACGGGCTTTCGCCGCTAATTCCGGAGATGGACAGTTTTCGGGCGCTTAGAAACTCGTCAAAGTATTACGGCAAGGATATACTTCCTGACAGCACACGCGACATAAAGGAATTCTACACGTCTAATGTTAATAAGATAATCAATATCACAGAGGAGAAACTGGATGAATGTGCAAAAAAATGAACAATTGTGCAAATAGATGAACGATAACACAATAAATTGATGTGGATAATAAAGTGATAATCATGAATAAAAAAATATTCGACGCAGGTGGAGAATTAATATATGAGACGAAAATTTACGCTATACATGGCAAAAACTTTATTAAATATAATTATCTTAAAAAGTACTGATAGTTATTTAAATAAGTAATGACAAGTGATGCACAGATGTTGACAAACGAAACCGTGAAGATGTTGGATGCATGGAAGGGCGACATATTCGGCGAGCTCGGTATATCGGAGATAATGAAGATTTCCCGGAAAAAAACAAAGCCGTGGGTTTTCAACGCGCTTAAGCATCTGACAGGCAGTAGGCTACTGGTCTCGAAGAGAAAGGGGAACCTTGACATCTACAGGCTTAACCTGTCAAATCCACTGCTTATGCACGCTCTTCAGTACATAGACACGCAGAAAAGTCTTGACTTCCCATACCTGAATATTTTGATAGAGACAATAGAAAAAATACCTCTGAGAAATTACTGCCTGCTTGTTTTCGGCTCGTACGCGAACGGCAGCCAGCGAAAGAAATCCGACCTTGACATATGCTTCCTTGTTGGCAATGGTGACGAGAAAAAAATAAGACCACACTTTAGCGACATAAAACTGGCGAGCACTGTCGAGATAGACGAACACTACATAACTTTCGATGACTTCGTCAAGATGCTTTTGCGCGAGGAAGAAAATCTGGCAAAGCAGATATTCAGGAACCACCAGCTGTTCTTCAATCCAGACATATATTTCAAACTGATAATGGAGGCACACAAGAATGGATTCAGGCCGCAGTAAACTATACATGCAAAGGGCGAAAAACGAGCTTGACCTGGCGAAAGCGATTTTCAAGCTGTCAACAAGCAGCAGACTCAAGGCAGACTTCGGGCTGAAAGAGGACTCAACATTCTTCAGCAATGTCATCGGCAGTTCCTATTACTGCATATTTTATTCGGCAAAGGCACTTTTACAATCAAGAAACATAAGAACAACCCCGCCAGAGGAACACAAGAAGACCCTCATGGAATTTGAGAAGCTTGTACTTTCTGGAAAGATTGACTCGGAGCTGCTAAAAATATACAAGTCGGCAGCTGTAAAAGCCGACGAACTGCTTGGAATTTTCAGAAAGGAAAAGAGCAAGAGAGGAAAATTTACTTATTACAAACTTCCACAGGCCAATCTCAATCCGGCAAATGAGAGCATGAATAATGCCGAAAAGTTTTTCAAAAATATAAACCTCATAATAAAACAGAAACAGCAGGAGGCTACAAGGAAAAGCAACTGAAACTCGGTGTTACGACTATTGATAAAAAGTGATAATCATGAAACAAAAAATATTCGGGCTGGCTGTTTTACTTGTTGCACTGCTACTTGCTCCAGCCTACGCAGCGAGCAGCAATAATATTTCCATTCTTTACGGATGGAACGGAACAGCTTTTGTTCCGGTTAATGTTGCGGATGACGGCTCGTTGATGACGACGATAAACATGTCAAGCTCTCTTGGACTTAATCCTGAACTGAACAACACATATGACCTCGGCACTGCCGCGTTGCTCTGGGCAAATCTCTATGTGCGCTCGATAAGCAGCGGCAGCGGACCTTTGTCGCTTTTCGCCGGAGAGAATGAAATGATAACTTTGCTCGCGAGCGGCAATGTTGGAATTGGAATAACAAACCCGCAGCAGAATCTAGTTGTTGTAGGAACTGCAAACATAACAGGCGGCATAATGATACCTAACGTCACATTTGCTGACGGAACTTTACAGACAAGCGCATCAACCGGCACAAATGTTTCGCTGCTCTACGGCGTGAACCAAAGCAATACTGGTCAACAAATACCAGCATCTCTTGCAGCCAACGGCGCACTGAGGATGTCCGTAGAACAGGCAACTACAGTCACTGCTGACGGGCTTTCAGCAGGCGCAACGGGCTCTGACCTAACTTTATCAGACAGATTAAATGTAACAGGCACGACAAGCAATTCAACATTCAGCGGCGACGTCAGGATTTTAGGAACGCTATACGGAGGAAGCCCATTGAAAGTTGCTGGCGGGCTGAACGTGACGGGCGGAATTTACTCAGCAGCATCAACCAATGAAATGTCTTTGTCATCACTCGGAAACACGACGTTTGACTTGATGGAATATAGCACAAACGCAACGGCGCAGGCGACGTATGTGAGCAATGCTGCATATACAACAGACAGAATTCCCACCATGACGTCTAATACTGCCCCATCTGGCGTAGCAAGTACAAGTGATGAATATGATGCAACTTTTACAGCATTCAAAGCAATGAATAAAAATTCGTCGGATGCCTGGTTTACGGGTAATGTTATGCCGCAATGGTTGCAGTATCAATTTACAAGCGGAAAAATAATAACAAACTATACATTAACTGCTATAAACAACGGCAATTATGTATATACTCCTCTTAATTGGAAATTTTTAGGTTCTAATGATGGAAGTGCTTGGACACTCTTAGATACAAGAACAGGCATAACTTTTTCGCAAGGACAAAACCGATCATTTACAATCGATAATTCTGTTTCTTACACCTACTATAGGATAAATGCAACAGATAATAGTTATTCCAATAAGAGAGTAATGATAGGCGAAATAGCAATGATGGAAACTGGTGCTCTACAATCCTATTCTGAATCCGCTATCAAAACTCAAGGTACGTATTCATTGAAAGGGATAGCGGTGATAACAGACAGCCTAAATAAAAATTTAACACATACATTTTTGCCGACAATAAACATGTCAGGCGAATCAACAATCAAGTTTGACATACGCGCTTCACGAACA
>DATDUC010000051.1:0-9481 GCA_035290545.1 archaeon
TGAATACAAAGGGCATAAAGTTTTCCGTTGTTATTGGAGAAAAAGAAATGAAAAGCGGAGTCCTGAAGCTGCGCAACATGCAGAGCGGCAGCGAAAAGGATATAGAATTGAGGAATTTGAAGCGAGTTCTTGATGTGATAAAATCCAACTGAAGAAAGTAATCGCCAAGCAACACGGCAAGTCACACCTTTATAACATATATTTTGTAGTATATATCGACTTTAATAGCTATATTAAGTAAGTAATTTTTGGACATATCGGTTGGCCTGGAAAAGGCTAAGCTTCAGCACCACTGTTGGCAGAGACTCGTTCAGGATGACTGGACTATACCTCGTCTTGAAAATCCTTGTCAGTAAGTTCAGCTGTAACGTGCTTTGAGATGTCACTTTTTTCGAATAGGGGCTGAGTCGCTCCGAAGAAAAATGCGCGAAAGTGTATCTTAACCGAGTCCAGAAAGACATTTTCAAAAGAAAAGGTCTTAGAAAAGAGAGTGAAAACTATGGTATGCACAAAACTCAGCGCAGGCAAATGCAAAATAACTAAAAAATCATGCATGCAGAAGTATGAAATAAAAATGATCAGACACAAAGACTGTCGTATTTTCAAAAAAGGCGCTGCAAAAGCAAAGCCTAAAAAAATAACGAAGAAAAAAAGAAGATAAGATTATTTCTAATCATAATTTCAACACTTGTTCTAATTAGAATCACCCCTTGAGTGTGGTTATGGTTAAAAGCATTTCTACCTTTCGAAACATATGTTGTCAGTTCACAATTGACTTTAAAGGAAAACGGCTATTTTCTATTATATGGGGTGTAAAAAATGAACTGCATGGAATGTGGCTCGGACAGAATAGCTTACGATCCGGCTCACGACAACAAGTACTGCAAAGATTGTGGAATTGTCTTAGAGGAGCCAAGATTCTGGTGAAGGTAGCACAACAAGCTTGGAAAATACAAGATTCGAGTAGTTAGGAGACTGGACTTTTTCTGAAAACTATTGAAGGTATTTAAGCGTTTTGTTCAAGTATAACATACTCTTACTTCTTCGGGATTAAAGGTGGAAGGCGTTTTTGTATAAACGCGTATTGCTGCCTTACTCAAAGACAGGCGAATATCTTTCGCCATAGTAAAGAAAAAAAAGACGTTCAAAGAACGTATAAAGAAAAAAGGTGATAAAAATGGAAAAAATAGTACCAGACACAAGTGTACTCATATCGGGCATACTTACAGATCTGATTGAAAAAGGAGAGATAGCAGAGGCGGAAATAATTATTCCGGAATTTGCTGTTGAGGAGCTTAGAGCTCAGGCGTCCAAAGGCCGAGATATCGGCTTTCGAGGACTAGAAGAAATGAAAAAATTGCGCACATTGTACAAGAATGTGAAAATGACGAAGTCCGGCCGTAGGCAGACTTATGAGGAAATACAATTGGCGAAAAGTGGTCGTATTGACGCACTTATTATAGACGTTGCACGCGAGCATGAAGCAACAATATACACTTCTGATTATGTTCAGTACATGTTTGCAGAGGCCGAAGGCGTAAAGTCGCGTTACTTCAAGCCCTACGAAAAGAAAAAGGAGATAATTCTTTCAGAGATGATGACTCCTGACACCATGAGCTTGCATCTCAAGGAAGGGACAGTACCCTCTGCAAAAAGAGGACGTCCTGGAAACTTCCAGCTCGTGAAGATTTCAGAAGAAAGAATAACACCAGAACAGCTGGAAATAATAATAAAGGAGATAATGGACGCTGCTCGCTACGAAAGTGATGCATTTGTGGAAATAGGCGGTCACACAGCAACAGTAGTGCAGTTGGGTGACATGAGAATAGCTATAGCACGCCCTCCATTTTCTGACGGCATTGAAATAACTGTCGTAAGGCCGGTGGCAAAGCTTACTATAGATGATTATAAATTATCTGATAAGCTAAAGGATCGTCTGACCAAACGAGTTGATGGAGTTTTGATAGCAGGTCCGCCAGGCTCAGGAAAGTCAACCTTTGCCGCAAGCATAGCGGAATTTTTCGAGTCACAGGGAAAGATAGTCAAAACAATGGAATCGCCGCGTGACCTTCAGGTCAGGCCAGAGATTACACAATACACTAAGTTAAAGGGTTCTTTTGAAAACACAGCTGACATGTTGCTTCTTGTAAGGCCGGATTACACCATATATGACGAAGTCCGCAAGACAAATGATTTTGAGGTATTTGCAGACATGCGCCTAGCAGGTATCGGGATGGTAGGTGTTGTTCACGCCACAGAACCAATAGATGCTATACAGCGTTTCATTGGTCGCGTTGAGCTGGGAATGATACCGCACATAATAGACACAATAATCTACATAAAAGATGGAAAAGTAGAGAAAGTTTATTTTGTCTCTTTGACCGTCCGGACACCGATGGGCATGACCGAAGCCGATCTTGCAAGACCGGTTGTAGAAGTCAAAAACTTTGAGACAAATGCCCTTGAATACGAGATATACACCTATGGCGAGGAAAACATAATCATACCTGTTACGGGAAAAAAAGAATCAGGGCTTTTCAAGTTAGCTAAGAAGCAGGTGCTTTCCGAACTACGGCGCTTCGATCATAGCGCCGAAGTGGAAATAGTCAGCGACAACAAAGCCATCGTTCGCGTTGAAAATGACATGATAGCACGCCTGATAGGAAAAGGTGGAGAAACCATAAAGGCACTCGAGGAAAAACTTGGCATAAGCATAGAAGTAAGTCCAAAAGTTGCCACGCTAGGAAAAGAGGTTACGTTCGAAGAAGAAGAAACCGGTGCCTACATTGTGTTTACTTTCGAAGTGCGTCCAGGTAAGATTGCAAATTTCTATGTGGGTGATCAATACTTGTTCTCAGCGACCATAGGGAAAAACAGTCAGATACGCGTCAGTAAAGATAGCGATATAGGAAAAGATATCTTGAGAGCAATCATAGGCGACAGGCTGAAGGTTTTCATTTAGCCTTTTTGCGCTTTTTTTGTTTTTGTCTTAGCGCAAGCTCCAGTTCAATTAGCGTCATGATACCTATTGCGCCGTTGAGAATGATGAAAACCGTGTCTTGTATTGTGATTGCATGATATGTCAGCAGTATGTTGCCTACAAGATAGACAAGAATGAATTTTATATTAAGTCTCTCACCCTTTTCAAGTGCTCTGTAGGTCTCATAAACCCACGCCGATAGAATAAAAAGCGCGCCGATAAGACCTATTTCCATTTTATTTATATGCCCTTCGGCTGTTTTTAATGATTTCCATACATTTTTAATTCAAGCTCCTGTAGCTCAGCTTGGATAGAGCACCTGCCTCCTATTGGCACGGAGGTGAACAGAGTGCAGCCGGCGGGTTGCACAATGACGACCATGCCAGAGTGATAGCAGGGGGTCGCGCGTTCGAACAGCCCTTTTCAGAAAAGCGCTGGCGGAAAACCAGCACGGAAAAGGCTCGAAATTCGCGCCGGGAGCGCTATGTCAATTCATTACGAGACAAAAGAATCAGGGCAATCGGTTGCAATGCCGGATGAGTTCAGTGGAACGAGCATATCAGCTGTAAGGTCAAGAGACGGCCAGAGAATGGTCCTTCTTGGTCAGAGAACTTGGCTAGATTTGTATCTGCAGCTTTCCTTTACAGCACAGCAGTATCTGGATTCTGCAACATCCAAAATAGACACTGTGGATCAGTCGGTGCCCATAGGCAGGGTATTCCCAAATGATGATGGCCCTTTCTTAGTGGAATATCATCCAAATAGAATAATCTTGAGAACCATGTCAGGTGCAGAACTGAGTGCTTATTTCGATACAATAACACGCACAGACTCTTTCTGAACGAATAATCTTTAAATTCCGCCCCCGAGCATATGGTAATTATAGTAGCTGGAGGCATGCTTGATGAAATTTATCCTATTGGCAGCGGTATTTTCGCTTTTCCTGATTAGTCCTGCCTTTGCAGAAGACAACCTCAGTGTCACGAGCACGAATCTTGCCCCAGAATATATAAACACGCGCACCGTTACGAACATGCTTAACCTTACAATGAATTCTACAGTCGGAAACACAAATATAACATCTCTAAACGTGACCATAGGTGGTGATGTGACAGTAGGAAACGTCAGTAGTGTCGTCCTGTTTAATGCAACAGGTTCGATCATAGCATCAAGCACTACATTCAACTCCACAACAAGTAAATTTACCGTAAGCATACCGGCAGGTTTTAACGCGTCCTCGGGGGCCAATACATCAATGATAGTGGCAGTAAACCTCTCAGGCTCGGCAACTAAGACCAATGTGTCAATACAAATAAGCAGTTCTGCTGAGTTTGTTGTAGACAACAGCAGAAATGTGACATTCACATCAGGATTTAGGAATTCTACAGAGTCTCTAATACAGGATATCCATGCAAATGTTTCCATATCACCGAACTTTGTTGACACAAATGCTATAAATCAGACGCTTGTGTACAGTATTGTGAGCACTGGTCGGGATAAAATGAATAACACAATAATTACCATACCATCCGACTATAGCTTTGTAAACATATCCAATGTAGAACTTGAAGGGGCGAATAACACAGCCATAGAAACCGTAACAACGTCACCAAATTACATAAATGTGACACTTTCAATAACCAAGTCCAAAATCAAAGTTTTTTTAAATGTAAATACCAGTAACAGCAGGATTAACAGCTCGGCATTTACATCAACAATAACAGGCGGAAACATCAGTAGTGCTGCTACTGATATAGTCAGTCCTGGAATAAATGTGACAACCCAACAACTAATTAATGCAAACGTGAGTATAGCAAAAGGTGCAGCCATTGTCAATGGCACAGACTATTGGGAGTTTAATTACACACTCAGCTTTACGGCAAATGTTACAGGTCTTCTACAATTCAAAATGAGTGACTGGACTGACGCTTCAAGCTCTGTGAATAGATTGAATATTAACACAAGCTCAGTTTATTATGCCACGCTCAGAAACAATACAAATAATTTCACAGACACTAACGGAAAGTTTAATGTCACAAACTTTTATGTTGAAAACATAGGGCTTACAAAAACTGTTACGGACTCCGGGACGTTATCATTAATATTAAGGATGCTTATACCATCCGGTACGCCAATATCAAATTCATGGGCATCCACATATGGATTCCTTTTCAGACCTACTTCATAGTGATTTGAATGAAAAAGATAATAGCGATTTTTTTTATCATGTTTTTTCTTCCTGTATCCGCGGAAACAACAGGAACGATAAACTTGACACAGGTAAGACAGGTTACGACAGGCATTTTTGGTTATACCGTTAACCTGTGCAACGTGACCTCTGACTGCTATGGCATGGCATGTTTTACTGATTACGATGGCACAGGAACTGCGGGTAGCGCCGGCTGGTGCAATATGAGTTCCACTAGTTGCTACCACGACAACGGAGCTTATGCAACAGCGACAAGTATTTGTTATACTAATACAACCTACTTTACTTGCAGTTCAGGCAACTGGTCTTCTCTTAGTACATGCAGCTCCGGTCAGACTTGTGCATCCGTAGGAAGTGCCGGCAGTTGTGCTACGCCTTCTACTTCTTCATCTTCTTCAGGTTCATCCGGAAGCGCCTACAATCTTACGCAACTCGCAGCTCAGCGAGTAGGTTCTATAATTTTTACATCACGTCCAATAGATTTTTCCATGATCCAAGAAACCTCGGCAACAAAATACGTAATCATAAAAAACAATGGGAACGTAACACTGTATAACCTTACACTTTCCGCTTCAGGCCTATCATGGTATTCTGTAGATCCGGCAAAGATAGACCGTAGCATAGTCAACAATGAAACATCATTTATGATAGTCTTTTCAGCGCCGGCAGACGCGGAAATAAAGACTTACCCTGTGACTATTAGTGTATCCTCAAACAACGCTTCGGCTAGCGCCACCTTCAATATAAAATTGAACCCTAGCAACAGGACCGTTCAGGAAAAAATCTTCCCGGATTATGCTAACTATCTGTCAACGTTGGAAAACATAGAAGCACAGATGATAGATAAGCAAAATCAAGGTGCCGATGTTCAGGAGCTGCAGGCCTTGCTCCTTAATGCAAAAAATAAGCTGACACAGGCAAATCGTTCCCTGGAGTCCAAAGACTATGCCTCTGCCGCACAGCTACTAGCTGATGCAAATGGGCTTCTGGATGAAGCTGCTCTGAAAATTAATACCGTAACAGTTCCGTTGCCACCACAGTTACTTCCTGGAATTGATCTAGTGCTAATAGCCATCATCGCCTCGATAGCAGTTGTTGTTGGAGTTTTTGTATATCTTCTGCTTCCAGCCAAGGACCAGCAACAAAAGAGCTGGATACCAGAGGAAAAGAAAAAGAAAAAATTCTTCGAGCGGTTTAAGAAAAAAGATAACAAATTAAAATGGTAATTATGCAAAACAAATTAAGTCCCCAAGACAAAGCAGTTGTAGTCGGAACATTAGCATCGTTTCTTGTGTCATTCCTTGTCCTTCGGCTTAGCGACTTTTCAGCTTCAACCATGGTTAATTCACAAAATTATATTGTCAAGACAATGATTCTAAGTACTACAGGCATGACAACACTTGCCGCAATTTATACAGCGTTGAAGCCTTTTACCTACGTGTTTATCAGCCTAATATTTTTTGTTCTGGCAATTTCCATCTTGAGCTTTTACGGCTACAAAAATAACAATAAAAGAGTCGGCATATTAGCTGGATTGCTGTCGGCGGCTTGTGCAGTCATAATATTCGAAACACTCTGGGGCGCATTTCTTGCCATCGCCGTTTTTTTATGCAGCTATTACTCACCTCAGTTTTCCAATACCTATTCAAAGGAGTTGAAGCGCTGGATATTTTTCAGAACAGGATCTAATACGGCAGGAAAAGTAATGTTTATGGCTAACATAGTGATTTCGCTCGGGCTTTTTTTAGCGGTTTTGCAAAGCCAGGCCGCCTATGAAGTCACGTTCCGCAATGACCTGACAGATTCCATGAGATCCATTGTTATGTCAACACCTGGTGCTTCTCTTTTGTCGCAGGCTACGCTTGATCAGAAAATAGATACGGCCATATCTTCATCAACCCTATTTCAGTCATATATAAGATGGCTGCCTGTCATGACTGCTTTCGGCGCCTGGGTAGTACTGGAATTTCTAAGAAATGTAATACTTGCAAATCTATCCGGTGTATTTACATTTATTCTGTTGAAAAAATCAGAAAATAAATAATAATTCGTATTTAAAGTCTGTTTTTAATCAAAAAAATATGAAAACCATTTGTGAAATAGTTGCACAGGACATTTTACCCATTCTCAGGGCTGCTGTTGCAAAGGAACTCATAAACAGCTATAATCTAAACCAGAGTGAAGCCGCAAAACTACTGGATGTCAGCCAGCCAGCAGTATCACAATACCTCAGACAGCTCAGGGGAAAAAGCAGCATTATCGAAAACAAGGTCGTAGTAGTTGAAATAAAAGATATTTCTAACAAACTTTATCTTAAGCAAATAGATCAGTCGCAGCTTGCGGCTAACATGTGCAGGATATCAAAAATAATACTTGATGACGGAAAGAATGGAAGTTTTCACAGAATAGATGACTGTGCTGCCTGCAGGTAATCACACTTTAATTATTTCCAGCTTTCCCATAGGGTTCTTTTTTATTGATACAAGATCATGACTTTCCAGTATTTTTGCCCATTCTTCTATCTGAATATGATGAACGTTAAGTTTTCTTGCTGCCTCATCTGCACGCATCCTACCATTCTTGCTGACCAGCTCGAAAAAAATGTCTATGGATTTTCCATAGCTGGGTTTTGGATCGTCCTCTATGTGTTCCTTCAGGTCCTTTGCGGACACTGACGGGTCTTTTTCTTCCTGAGGTTTTTTACGACGGTCAGGACGAATCTCCATAAAACCATCCTTTGCAACAAGCTGTACAAAATCAATATTATCTTTTATTTTATTTGTCGCAGGTTTAACAAGCCTCTCGTTTATTTCCAAAGCAAGATCAGGAACAGGAACGCGCCTAAGCATTTTTTTATGTCTTTCAATAAGAAAATCCCTCTCGCTTCTCAGCTGTGTATTATCCCGCTGTAGGCGAAGTATTATTTCCCTTAATGTTACAACAGTTTGGTTCATCTTATTTATGTTGAATTCCATACGCCTTTCCATATCATTTATTTTTCTATCAAGATGTTCCACCTTTTCGTCTTTTGTGGAAAATATCATTTACTCACTGTAGAGCTATAATTATGAAATGCTTTTAAACCACTTTATGCAGGCTTTTTCGCACACACGGATGTTTATATTTCATCGACACAAATAGAATACTATGGACTTTGCATCACGCCTTAGGGCAATGAAAATACAGGGAGCAACAAACATCACGATAGCGTCCATGAAACATCTCAAAACCTTCTCAAGAAAAAATGGTTTTGAAAATAAATTTGACGTAGAATGCAGAAAGATTATTGCCGCAAGACCTACAGCCGTTGTTCTGTACAATGCCCTAACACGAGTAAAAAAGGAGAAAGATTGGAAAAGTATAGACCACATAATAAACGATCTTGCAGAAGCAAAGAAAAAGACTGCAAAGAATGCAGGAAAGATTTTTTCTAAGAGAGAAACAGTTCTCACCCACTGTCACTCCACAGATGTTATGGCAGCTCTTGTAAAAAACAAATCAAAGATAAAGGAAGTTATAGTTACCGAGACGCGACCACGTGATCAGGGTATCATAACAGCCAAGGAGTTGCTTGCAAAGAAAATAAAAGTGTCCTTTATAGTTGATTCAGCTATAAGTGACTTCATAGGAAAGTGTGATGTTGTATTTGTTGGTGCTGATGCTCTTAGAAAGGAAGGGCTTGTAAATAAAGTCGGTACATACCCGCTTGCTCTCGTGGCAAAAGAAAACGGAAAACCATTTTACGTTGTGACAACTACATTTGCCATAGACAAAAGAAAAAAGATTTTTATGGAAGAGCGACCCATAACAGAACTTGGACACAAAGATCTTAGGAACGCTAAAATATACAACCCGGCCTTTGATCTTACACCATGGAAATACGTGACTGGTGTTATAACAGAGAATGGAATTTCAAAAAATCCGAGGAAGCTGATAAAATGAAGATGAAAATAAAGGTTATGAATCTCGATGCAGGAGGAAAATCCATAGGAATAATAAATCATAAGGACGCTATGACGCTTGGAGTTCACTCGCTTGACAAGATAGTAATTAAAAAAGGCAGCAAAACGGCTACGGTGACTGTTGACACTTCAAAGAATTTTATCAAAGCTGGCATGCTCATTGTTTATAGCGAAGTAAAAAACTTGATGAATCTAAAAAGTGGTGATTTGGTAGATGCTGAACCGAGGAAAACGCTACTAAGCAAAGCCTACATAAGAAAAAAGACCGATGGCAAGGAACTGAACTATCTCGAATTAAGGGAAATAGTTGACGACGTAATAGCAAGAAAC
>DATDUC010000052.1:0-8621 GCA_035290545.1 archaeon
ATGACATTGAACGTGCAGAATGGCAGTATGCGCCCATCTGGAACAGCATAATGAATATCGCACTTGTGTATCCTGTCAATATCCCAGTTGTAAGGGTCCTGGAAGTGCATCATACCAATGAACAATGAGTTTTTATGGAAATCCGCGAGACCGTGATAGTTCGAGCCGCTTACAGCACCAGCAAGCATCCGCACAAATTTTAAGTCTTTTGGTTTTTTTTCCTCATTTACGTACTTGCTAATGTTCATCATCAGCTTTCCAAGAACAACAGGCTTCTTCAGCCCTTTCATCTTGCTGTTGTTAAGTTCTCTTGTAAGCTGTCCGAGATACTCAAAGAACCCTTCGATATCAAAGAACTCAGGAAGCGGAACCATCTTGTCGCCGTCCTTGAATACATATGTCGCCATGCCGCAGGCAAAATGTATTGAAAGACGGTATTTTGGTTCTTCCTTTAATGCTTCAATAAAATCTGTGACCTGTTTTGCACACGGCACAGGAAACCAGTGTTCCTTTCCTATCTGGCCGCCTGTCTGCTCCTCTATTTTTTTGATTGCACTAGGTATTGTTATTCTCTGTCTCTTTCTGAGTTTGTCCGGCATTCTTCCAACAAGTGACACTGGCTGGAAATTCACAGATCTTATCGTATCCAGATTGCCAAAACCGAAGCGTATTATG
This sequence comes from archaeon, assembly GCA_035290545.1. GTDB lineage: Archaea > Aenigmatarchaeota > Aenigmatarchaeia > GW2011-AR5 > GW2011-AR5 > GW2011-AR5. Next base: position 676 of record DATDUC010000052.1, read on the forward strand.
TCGCCTAGTTCGTGGTCATTGATTCCGCCGATAACCGTTGGCACGAGCACAATGCCTAGCCCTGCCTTGCGGCAGTTCTCTATTGCAGTAGTAGCTTCCCAATAATTCTTCGGGTTTGTCTCGGGCGTCATGCCATCAAAGCTCATATAGAGAACATGAGACCCTGCCTCATGTACCTTCTGGCATAATTCCAAGCTCTTCGAAAGATTTATGCCATTAGTATTGAGCTGGACGTGATCATAGCCAATTTCTCTTGCAGCTTTTATTATATCAATTATGTCTTCACGCAGAGTTGGCTCGCCACCTGTGAGCTGGACAGCATTCGCGCCAACCGGTTTCTCGTCTCTCATCCTTTGCAACATGAATTTTATCTGGTCCAGCGTCGGCTCGTATATAGGTTCTCCTTCCTTTGCGTAAAAGAAGCAGTACCAGCAGTCCAGATCGCACCTGTTCGTAAGGACTATGTTTCCAAGGCCTGTATGGGATTCATGTTCCACGCACAATCCACAGTCCGAGGGGCAGTCTATATCAAATTCGTTTTTATCTATATTGGGATTAAGTATCTTGATTCCCGGGTCCTGAAATTTCTCGGCTTTTTTGTACATGTCATAGTCAGACCAATAAACTTCTGTGACAACGCCGTGATCTGGGCAGGCTTTTGTCATCCATACTTTGTTGTCCTTGACGTAAACAACAGCGTCTACTTTCATTTTGTCCCATTTTTCCTCTTCAACGCATCCGGGACAAAGTGATTGGTTAAATTTCAAAACCTTAACATCATCGGGAATAAGTGCAATCAGGGTCTTCTTTTTTTCTTCTGTATAATTCTTTACATAGGGAGAGGTAGAAATCAAATTGATATCAGTCTTTTCATAAGCCGTGGCCTGAGGATATGCTGTTACCATACTAACATCTCGGAAGATTTACAACTTTTATAATTTACTAAAAGTTATATGTATGAGATTATTTAAGCGTTTCTAAATCTGTAAAAGAGGCTTATAGTTCTATGGGTTTACAATAAGTGTGCCGCTCATCGACGAATGTCCAGAGCCGCAGAAAACTGGGCAGGAAAAAATGAACTGACCTGCTTTGTCAGCGGTAAATCTTATTATTTTTGGCTCGTCTGGATTCAGTGTTTCTACAATATTGTATTCTGGAATTGATATACCGTGAGTAACATCCAAGCTTACAGCATTTATCACAACCTGATCGCCTTTGTTAACAATTATCGTGCCTGGTATGAACTCATACTTCTTTGCTGTCACGTTGAATTCTTTTACGGTTGGTGCCGGCAACGTAGAAGCCGAAAGAGTATTGCCTGATGACGAGCTAATGGAATTAGTAGGGCATTTGAACTCGCAGTTAGGTCCAGTTCTTCCAACACTAGTTCCGTCTGGACAAACCATGGCATCTGCTGTGCATGCAGTAGGTTGCTGTGAAGCGCAACCGGCTATAAAGATAACAGAAATCAATAAAATTGGAATAACAAATTTATTCATGAATACCACCAAGGACTTAAACATAACAGTGAAATAAAATTATTGTTTAAAATTCATGGTAAGTACACTTTAAAAGATTAACACCAAAAGAAGAAGCTGATAATAATGTCCTACAAAATAGATCACGATCGACCTAACTGCATAGGCTGCGGCGCCTGCGCTGCCGTTGCTCCTGGATTCTGGGAAATGAGTGCTGCCGATGGAAAATCTGACGTAAAAGGCGGAAAGCGTACAGAAGAGGGCGGTGAAATAATCAGGGAAGAATTAAACATCGCAGACGACCAATTCGCAAAGAACAAGGAAGCTGCTGACTGCTGTCCTGTGAATGTTATTCATATATTTAACGCAAAAGGCGAAAAAATAATTTAAAAGCTCATTATATAATAATTATTATGTTCAAAAAGAAGCCAATTCTAAAGACTTTAATCAAAAATAAAAATTATGTGGCATTTTCAATTATTTTATTCCTGATTACCTTTGTAATTTACACGTATTATTATGACATCCTTATACCAGGACTTCCTAACGGCTCTTACAGGCACGCAATTGGTCAATATTTTGCCATACCAGCTTTTCTTTTAGCAGGCGGTCAGGTTATGCTGGCTGGTGTGATAATATTTTTTGCGGCAAATACATACAAAAATAATCAGGATTTTGAAAAATCGCTGTTGATCTCGTCTGTGCTTGTTTTGATGTTCGCAATGACATATGTTATGTTTCCGATGTACGGTCCGTTTTATTATATTGTCTTTGCGGTCGGTGGGCCACCTTACGTGCTCGTTGTTGAGCTTGTCTGGTCCATAGCAATGCTGGTTGTCGCAACAAACATGATAAACAAGCTTCATAAAATCGGAAAATTAAATGCACTGATAACCGCATTCGTGACGCTGGTTTTTATAATGGTCGCGGCTTCTTAGAAGAATTATGCAAATGCTGATTGGAAAGGGTGTATAGTTTATCTGCCGTAAAAATTATAATAAGCCAGATGGGCTACCATTTCTTCTTCATGCACAAAAGGTATATCGCAGCTGATGTGGCATCTCATATCAGAAAGTAGCGGACCACCCCACTCCTGGTTGAGAGTAAAACCACCGGGGTTTGACATATCAAAGCTGTTGTCAAAAACGACATGTGCATATTTTAATGCTGCCTCCCTGTGTGCCGCCAGAAAAACTTCTCTCAATTTTCGATATAATTGCATCGCCTTTTTATCAAAATCTTCTCCTTGCCATGTAGCAACAAGTTCGAATTCTGGCGCTAAAGTAGAAGCGTACCCAACTTCAGTACGTCTTCCCCATCTTCCATCTCGTGATTGTGTTGACGTAAAAACTTTTACATCACAATCTTCGCACGCTTTTCTTCCCGAGCCTAAGAGATCTTCGGTAGGCTCGCAATAAGCATTGAAGCTTAGTATGTTTCTTTGTTGCTCTACACGGTCTTTTTCTGGTAGATATTTTTTATGTGAAAACCATGCGGTTATTGGAAACATTAAACGGCTTTCTGGATCCATTTGTACTGCATATGATGGGGGCGGACTACAACGAAGCCCGAATCTATCAACAAACTCACCTATTTCCGGATTGTAAAGATCTTCATAAACCATTCCAATATTTGTATTTGCTCCGGCTGGATATTCTAGAACTACTCCGATTTTTCGGCCTCGATAAGGCACAATGTTTCTTGCTGCGTCACGTTCATCATTCAAATAGTCTTCAACGTGACCAGGAGCACCACTCGGGAAACGTATTGCCCTTATCACCTGATCCATCTCAGCAAAAAATTGGGCTGGTGTTTCTTGACCTTGAATTCCACGTAGTCGATTAAAGTATCCAACTGCTGTATCTATTTGCATCTTTTTCTCTTGTTAGAAAGTGATTTAAGACAAAAAAGAAATTACATGAAAATTACAAAAAATAAGTGCTCCGTACGGGATTTGAACCCGTGCCGCCGGCTTTCTTTTTCTTCCTTCAACTTTGGTCAAGCTTTCTGGAAAGGTTGATTGAAAGGCCAGTATCCTTGACCGGGCTAGACGAACGGAGCATCAGTTAAACATAATTGTTGTGCTTTTAAATAAATAGAAAAACTAGACATTTTTGTTTGTTTCCAACAGTCTATTTTCCCTGGATTTCCTTAATTCACCCAATCTCTTTTCAGCGATACGCTGACTATGCACTATAACATAAATTATAATGACGACAACAAGAGTAACTATCATGGCTGCGAGGAATTTGTAAAAAAGTCCTTCGCCCTGTTGCACTATCTGTTCTATAGCATCTTTTATTGCCTCATTCCAAAAGAGACCGACTACAAGAGCAAGCGCTGAAATTATGGATGTCAGCACAAGAGTACGAATGTCTGTCATCTTCTTTATCTTATCTTCAATCTCGTCAGCCACAAAATCACCTAAAAATTACACAACATACTTTGTTGCCTGTTTCTTATCTACAATCATCATTTTTAAAATGACGGGATATAAAATTATTAAAATATATTATCGATGATAATCGTGATACAAGAATACCACCAACATCGATTTTAATGGTATTCTGCGTATAAATCTTTACGTTCAAACAATTCATACAAGGCGAATACCAGTATCATTCAAGCTGTAGTTTAATGGTATTCTCCTGTACAACAAGAGCTTCGCTCTTGTTTATACAAAGCTGGGATAGCCAAGCTTGGTCTACGGCGCAGGTTTGCTAAACCTGTGAGGCGCAAGCCTCACGAGGGTTCAAATCCCTCTCCCAGCGCTCATAATTATGACAACTATCGCAACGCTGTGCTATATAGTAAGCTCAGGTAAAATCCTTCTGATTAAAAAAAAGAAGGGTGGTAATACGTGTTGGAATGGTGCCAATACAGAAGTAAAAAATTACGACATATCCTTTAGTGCGTCAAAGGAAATGTACGATGAAATAAAAATAGTGCCTGCGGAAATCAAAAAGGTTGGTGAAATAGAATTATTTTCAGATGATAAACTAGAATGTATTATACACATATTCCTAACAGATGAATATGATGGTGTTGAAAAAGAGACAGAAATAGCCACTCCTAAATGGTTTAAGATTGATAGAATACCTTACGATGAAATGTGGCCAGGAGACCGCTTCTGGATGCCGCTAATGATCGTAGGCAAGAAGTTTCATGGTAGGTTTTACTTCGATAGCGAGGCTAAAAACCTTCTAAAGCATGAGGTAAAAGAATTGAATGCAGATGCTATTGCATCGGACTGAAAGGGTCAGTGGTCTACCGGTATGACGCCGCCCTTACATTAACCCTTTTCTGAAGAAAAGCGTTAGCGGAAAAGGGGGAAGAAGTGAGGCGGATATAGAAGGTTCAATTCCTTCCTGACCCATCAAGAACCAGTTTAGTTAATTTTAACAATCCTTATCCTGAAAACTAGTGTCTTTCCAGCCAGCGGATGGTTCATGTCTATATAGACCGTATTATTTCTTATGTCAAGAACTCGCACCTGCTGGCCGTTCACATATAAGATACTCCCGGTCTTTGTGCCGTCAGGAACATCTTGAACAGAAACCATGACTATATTGCTCAGGCTGTAATTACCATAAGCTTCATCTGGTTTTATCGTGACATTTCTTTCCTCATCCAAATGCATGCCAATGACAGCCGCGTCAAAGCCCTTTATCATCTGACCTGCTCCTACAGAGAACTCAAGTGGTGCGCGACCAACAGAACTGTCAAATATAGTACCATTCTCCAACATGCCCGTATAATCCACAGATACGTTATCGCCCTTTACAATATTGTCTGTTGTATTTACGCAGCCAAGAGCCAGAATAACGAAAATTAATGCAAAGTAATATTTCATTTTCTAAATTTGTGATAAATAGTATTTAAGTTGACCTTTTCTTGCATTGATGAATCTTCATTCAATTACACGCAAATTACATCAAAGTGAGTGAAAAAGTCAGGGAATCTTTAAATGTCTCCGTTGCCATTATAGCATAAGGAGGAATAGAAATGCCCATAACAATGAAGAGCTTCTCTGATATGACAAGAAAAGATGTATTTACACACAAGGGTGTTTACTGCGGGAAAGTCATCGATGTCGGTCTAGACCTCGAAAAATTCCGTGTAAAATCCCTGGTTGTTGATGCGGTTCGCGGCTCTTTCCTGGCTTCGCTCGTTGGTGACAAGAAAGGCGTCATAGTGCCATTCTCAATGGTTCAGTCCGTTGGCGATGTCGTCATAATAAAGCACATCTCGCCGACATCTGTGGAGACAGAAGAAGAAGCGCCGTCAAATTAAATTTTTTCTTTTTTTTATCTAGTTCTTGTCATTTCATTACTTTTAAGAAAGCTTTGATTATAGTTTCCGTATGGGATTTATCAGTCGTATGGCTCACCGTGGTGGTGGAATTAAGCCATTCAAAACTTATTTACATGAATTTGGATATGTTAACGCCTTTGGAAACCAATCAACAAGAACTCCAGACAAAGAATCTGGCTATACGCATGCCAAATAAGTAGTGACAAAATACGGCGATGTATTTAGACATGCAGATTTTTTGATAGCCGTGCTCTGGGGCGACAATGGTGATAGGGTTGCAGAAGTGTTTGGTTATGGTCATGTAGATAAAAAAGACTGGCCAAGCAATCCAGAAATATATAATTGGGTTTTTCGAAATGGCATTCATCAGCCGAAAAAAAGACAAATATCGTGTGGTGACACTTTAATCGTTCTTGGTAAAGAAGAGTCCGTGAGAAGACGTACAAGTAGTCTTGGTGAATACTGGAACGAATTTCCAGTTGATAGGGAAACACGTCGTCTGTTTATTAGTTAATTTATTAACGTCTCTCGACATATTACTTCTATGAAAATCCCAGATCATGCTGCTTACAAGATGCTGGAAAGCTATGGGATTCCAGTAGCGAACTGGTCATTTGTACGCACTCTGGAAGACGCTGTCATTGCCGCGGAAAACCTTCATTTTCCCCTTATTCTCAAAATTGACTCGCCTGAGGTAATGCACAAAATGGTATCGGGCTGCATAAGGACCGTCCACGATATGGACCACCTCAGAAAGATGTTCGAAATCGTCATGAAAAACGCGCGAAAGCAGACAAAGAACATAAACGGCATAATATTACAGGAGCTAATACACAGCGACATCGAGAACGTTCAGGAATTCATAATTGGTGCCAAGCACGACGAGCAGTTCGGCATGGTAATCATGTTTGGTGCCGGCGGCCGTCTTACGAATGTAAACGACGTTTCCTTCCGCTTAATACCCATAGTAGAAAAAGACGCGCTAGAGATGATGAACGAACCAGAAATCTCCAGGTTGGTAACGCGTCACGACAAAATAGCTGATATCCTACTAAAGGTTTCCAAGTTGGCTGAATATGAAAAAATAAGCGAACTTGATATCAACCCGCTTCTCGTGTCTGACAGGGGTGTGTTAGCTGCTGATGTAAGAATACTAATTGATTAGCTATTTCCAGTAGGTTAAACTAATTAACCTACTAAAATTACAAAGAAATCATGAAAAATCATCGTTTTTTCTAATGCCTTTAAATCAATTCGTAACGAAAATAGTTAAGGTGGAGAATACGCTTACCTTTGGGTTCTATGGAAGAAGCAGTCAGGGAGTCAAAACCGCTACAAGAATCTTCTCCAAGGCTTGCTTTATGTCCGACTTTTACGTCCAGAGTTTTGTATTCACCGGGGGCAGAGGTCTTAAAAGAGGTTTTGTAAAAATTGACAAGAACCCCATATTATCAAAGCAGGTAGAGGACCCTGATTTTTACCTGGTTTTTGACCCGACTCTTGACATGAACGCAAAAAGTTTTAAGGATTCCAGTATCGTCCTGTTTAATTCCCCTGAAAAAATGGTATTTACCCAGTTGAAAAAACACAAAATAAAAACGTATTTTGTGGATGCCACTGAGATTGCACTGACTCACATGAAAGCCAACATGCCGAGCACTGCCATGCTCGGAGCCCTGGCAAAGCTATTCAACAAGATTTCCATGAAGAATATAAAGGCCGCCATGGAAGATATGCAGAAGGAAAATTTCGCGGCATTCGATGAAGGCTACAAAAACGTGAGATAATGATAAACGAAGATGATGCAAAATTCGGAATCCCTGTGCTGCAGCCAGGCCAGCAGGAGTCACCTGGCCGTATCCGTGTTCTGAAGCCAAAAATAGACCTGAAAAAATGCCAAAAGAACTACAATTGCATGGTGTCCTGTCCTCATAACGCCATAACAGTGCACGCCAATGGTTATCCGATGATTGACTATAATCTGTGCAACGGCTGTCTCATCTGCCTGCGCGAGTGCCCTGCTTTTGCAATAACCGAGGAGCACGAAAAAAGGGTGCCAAAGGTGTAATTATGAAAGGCGAACTTCTATCTTCTACTGATGCTGCCGCATTCGGCGCCAAGGCCTCTTTTGTAGAGATGGTGCCGAACTTTGCA
>DATDUC010000053.1:0-5105 GCA_035290545.1 archaeon
AAGATGTGAAAGATTCATCACGCCTGGTGACTGTAACAGCGAAAGCAAGAAGTGTGGTCTTTCATGTGAGTGGGACCCAGCTGCAAGAAGGCCAAGCCCTATTGGTGACGTGAATGAAGCATTGACAGGAGGAAGCCTTGATCCTAATTCAGGTGCCTGCAAGACAAAAGTAGTGCCAGGCATTTCCTTGGCAGGCACAAGTACAACAGGAACAGCCACAGCTCAGTGCAATGCGGTTCCCAGCAACTTCAAAGCAGCCTACGAAACCTACAAGGACAAAATTGCAACAGCAATAGATACGTTTGGTCTTGATACAAAAGTAGGAGGTCGCGCTGAAGCAGCGGCGCTTGTTGCTGGTGTTATTTCACAGGAATCTGGATGGGTGATGAAAACAGGCGACGGCGGAACATCATTTGGCCTGATGCAGATACATTTAAGTGTACATCCAGAATGCAATAACCTTGGTGATGTGAAGAACGACCCAGAGGCAAACATAAAGTGTGGAGTGAAATTCCTTTCCAGTCTCGCACAACAACACTTTAATGACGCACCAAAAATATATCCTTGCAACGCCATAGGGCAAGCCGGCTACGCAGGAACAAGTGCTGTTCTGCGATACTACAATGGCTGGCCAACAACCTGTAACAGTGGCGATATAGATTATGTCGAAAACGTAAGACGCGGAAACGGACACCTTGATGACTGGCTTGATTGTTTCAATGCTATCGGAACTATGCCGCCAACCCCTTGAAAGAATAGTCAAATAAAATAGTCCTAAGTGTAAATTCTTTTATTAATTTAGATTAGTCAAAAAAAAGTAAAAATTTACTTTCAGCCTTTTGGACACGTTTTCTGCGGAGTATTTTTGGGTTTTGGCGCTGGCTTAGGTTTTGGGACAGGTTTTGCTGCCGGAGGCTCTGGCTGTTTGCAAGCATATCTTGTGTCATCGTGAGGTCCGCAAGGAGGCTCTTTGAATTTACCTATGTTAACACCTTTCTCTGTTACAACGCCTTCTCTGACGTCGTTTCTCGGTCTTTGTACTTCTGTCTTTTCTCTGTAGACAAAGGACAGTGAACCATAAGGAACATCTATTAGTGTGTCAAAATGCTGGTCTGCGCCGACTCCTGTTATAGGTCCAGGACTTCGAACAACTCTAACACCACTTCCAGTTGTATTATATATTCTAACTGTTCTGTGGCGGCTAAGATTGTTTCTTAATTGACGCATTTCATCCTGACTGATGCCATTAACATTCAAAAAGTAATATTTTTCCTCATCAACAGGAACATTGCTGGATGACAATCCTCTGATTCTTTGCACAGCTTTTATAGTAGCTCTTCCACCTTTTCTGTCCAGAGTAACTGGGTCTTCGAAATTGTCTATTACAATTTCTCTGACATCTAGGTCTATTCCATAAGGCACATCTCCAATCGGAGAAGGCGTCAAAAGAGAAAGTGAAGCAACGTCTTTGCTTCCTGCAGGAGCACTCACTCTGTCTCCTATGGCAGCACGTCTGTAAGTTTCTTCAACAACAGTAGGCAAGCCAAAATAAGTATGATCTTCACAACCTACAGCTCTTCCGCAGCTTGTAAGTATCAAAGCATCCTGTCTGTTGTCTCCGGTGTATGAACCAGGTTTCTGAAGACCCTTAATCACACGCTTTTCAGCAATTACATAAGTGTCAGGAGGAGTTTTACACGCAGCAGCGTCTGCGGCTGCTAAACCAAGAACACCTAAAATAGCGTATCTACCAAGATTACTCGCTTCTTTTACTTCAGGATAAAGCTCTTGATTTAAGTTCAATATACTTGATACTCCACGCTTGCCAATTGCATACATTTTGTAATCACCTTTGGGTTATTCGGTAATAAACTATTTAAAGCTTTCACTACCACCGAATAACGACAAAATTACATATGAATTACATGAAAATCTAGACGCCCATGACAAGCCTGAAGAAGTTTCTCAGGCCAGGCGCTAATCCTAGTATCAGAATAACAATCTTGATGAACTTTTTCTTTTCCTGTTCTTTGGCAAGTTCCCTGTCCAGAACATAAAGGACAATAGAAACAACGACAAACTTCAGCACAAACATGACTGCCGGGCCAAATATGTTTATCAGAAAAGAAGGCAAAACATGCTGTTCAAAGTAAGGAAAGTACTGGATTGCCGTGAAGGTTGTTGTGGCATCAAACATATGGACGCCTAGCAACGACGTATTTTCCCAGCTGAAAAAAGACGCTATTGATTTTCTAAGTTTAGATGAACTCTGGTACCTTTCAGTTAGTTTTTTCAGAAATATTAGAAGAACTGCCCAAAAAATCGAGAGAGTGATTATGGCAGCAAGAGCAAAGGTACTATTTACCGTTACCTGTGTCAAAAATATAATCGCGATAGCAAAACCGGCACACGCCCAAATTATATGATAACCAACACGTTTAACACTTAGTTTTTCTATTACTTTTGAGGCAAACAGCGCCACAAAAGCGATTGCAAAAATCACGATGTAGATTATTGGTGTTTTGAACCAGATTCCATAAGAAGCACCGTCTTCCAACGCTCTTAGCAGGCCGCCTAGGATTATGTATGGAAGGATGCCAATGGCAAACTTGTTGTCTATGGTAATTTTCATCTTTTTGAGAAGTTTGTAAGTGGCAAAAACAGCTATTACCAGTAGCAGAGCATAGACAAGAGTATTGTAAATATTGTAACCTGTGCCCTGCATAACAGGGTCAATAAAATACGTCTGGAAAAAATCCTGCATTAATTTTATTGATTAGGGAATGCTTTAATATAAAGGAAAATCATAGACTAATTATGAGAAAACCCTCGGCGTTACTTCTACCGGCAGGACTTATCTTAGCTATGGTTTTAATCAGTGGCTGCACAGCGCTTGGGGGTCTCTTTGGCGGCGATGTCATAAATGTGCAGCAATCTATAGTACAGAACGGCGTCCAGGACGTTGTCATAGTCAAGGACATACTGACCATACCTAAGTCGCCGCTTCTGCCTGACCAGCAATTATCCCTCTCCTTTATTTTGGAAAACAAAGACAAACTGAAGAACGTAGAAAATGTTCGCATTGATTTGTTCAACGCGCCGACGATGCGCAATGCTGGCGGAACTACTTTATGCAATCTTTATGTAGCGTCTGGCTATTCATCAACCATCCAGAGTATTGGAAGTGGGTATGAAATGGACACTTGCAATAATGACAATGATTGTGGCGCAGGATTTGCATGTAACCCATCTGGCATAGGGTGTTCCTGCACTAGCTCTACATTAAGACCAGGAAGCTGCCCAAATAGTCGTAATCAGATAGCACAGACATCAAATCAGCGCTACTGCATTCCTGACCAGTGTGGTGCCGAAGGATGCATAATACTCCCAGGCGAGGAGAAGCCAATAACATTTACGCTTATGACGCCTTCTTCGAATGACATAAAAAACATAAAGACAGACACAAAGCTGGATTTCAAAGCAACATATGAGTTTGACGGTTCTCTGAACTACATAGTGTCTGCAATATCCACAGATGAAATAGTCAAAAGGCAGCGCAGCGGCGACAAGGCAAATCTGTTTACAACAAAATCTTACGGCTCCGGGCCAGTACAAATTGATGTTGAACTACAAGGCGCACCCTACATACTTTCCGGAAGCAGCCCAATCAGTACCGGCCAGCCCGAAACAGTAATGTTCTTCACAATAAAAAACCGCGGCTCGGGCACATTGGTGAATTCTCAGATAGACAGCGACCAGATGCAAATAATATTTCCACCTGAGCTAGAGGTTGTGAACGGAAAGTATAGTGAACAATTTTCTTGTACTGATAACGGGCAGAACACGGTTTGTAAAAACACAGGCAGTGTGGATAGCACTGGCAAGAAGGTTTCCGATGGCGTAATACCCCTCTACCGTGACCAGTCCCGCTCCTCACTGCGTTTTACTGTAAAACTGAAACAGCCGCTTAATGAGCCATTCCGTTCTTTCCAGATAACATCAACTGTGACGTACAACTACGAGCTTAGAAATTCTGTTGCCATGACCATAAACCCGTTCCAGAACGTGTAAGTAAAATCAGATACTGGAAGATCAAATGCTAACTACTTGCTAGGCGAACATCACACCCCACCTTTAGCACGTCTTAATTATTCTTTTTATTTAGAGCAAATAATAGTTATCATGCGCTATGCTATTATTATGATTACAATCCTGTCCGTGCTGGTCATAAGCGGCTGCACTTCCATGACGACAAGCGATGGACTTACTGTTTCGCTTCAGGCAGACCCACCCATAGTTTTTTCAAATAGTGCTCTTGACCTGCATATCGATGTAGATAACCGCAATGTGAAAACCCTTAGAAATGTTGTAGTGGAGTTGTTTGATACAGGGATGCTGAAGAGCGATGGCTGTATGAGAGTGTTCCCTAGTCTGTTGCCAAATGAATTTCAATCCCTATCGTGCAGGCTTACCACACCCCCGATAAACGAGTCAAGCGTTAAGACAGAAGTCAATTCCAAAGCATCCTTCGAAACAGACCTCGCTGCCAATCAGGTCTTTGAGATTATGAACGAAGATGAATATCAGCGCCGCACAGCAACCGGTGATTATCAGCAAAAGCCAAGTAATTATTTCTACAAAGACAGCAATGCCATGATAGAGATTGACTTTAGCGAAGCACCGCCTCTTGTCATAAGACCTGACAAGAAATATTTTGTTTATTTCACCATCAAGAATATAGGAAACGGTTTCATCAGCGATATAACAAAGGACGACTTTTTCGCTAGAACCAATGAGAAGAATGTTAATATCATATACTGCCCGCCAATGACTACATTGCCGCCAAACGGAAAGGCATTTCCCCGCATAGCCTGCGAAATAAAAGCAACCCCTGACTATATCGGCCTTGGTGGCTTCCGAAACTCAGAGATAATGGTCAAATTGACTTATAAATATGAGGTTAGAAACGCGCTCGGGATAAATATATTAAGGTAAAAAACACAGTAAGTATAGTTTTTACCATTCGGTTATCCTAGGAAAGTTATATATAGAACTTTAATGTAATATATTCAGAAGGATGATTAAATGAACAAGATAATTATACC
>DATDUC010000054.1:0-4601 GCA_035290545.1 archaeon
TCCAGGAAGCGTTGCTGCTGTTTGTGTAGTGGCACTGTAAGAGGCGAGTGTCATAAATGTAGCCCAGCATGCCTGGGGATTAGTGCAGCCATTCTGACCAGCCATGCCCAATTGAATCGGTTGACGGTTTGAAGCTGAACCCGCAGTAGGGAGCTGAACCATTACATTTGTGGCCGACGGATTGGTTGTGCATTGACAACTAGCAGATATAATTTGTTGGGCGCTGTAAGCAGAATTGACGACAGATATTACTCTGCTGTCTGTATTGCATAAGCTCTCGCAAGGCAGGTTCGCGTTGCTTGGAGGCCCGGAGCAAACGCAAGGTGTTGCAGTAGGGTTAAGGCAAATGCCATAGTATGGCGAAGTTGGATTTCCTAGATTATTGCAATTGCCATTATTACCTAATCCTCCATCGAGACAATACTGAGCGCATGCATAATTTTGTGCATTTACGCAAGGTTCAGGCCTATAAGTGTTTCCAAGTTCGGTACATAAGGTAGATTGGAATGGATTTATATTTTCATATGTGTATGAACTTCCACTTTTTTTGATGCAGCAGTGGTTCGTGCTCGTACTTGTTCCAGAGCCTGTACCAACTGCTATGTTAACCGTTCCTGTTTTGCTATCTGAAGATGTAACAGTCATTGCTGCGGTGCCGACTGCATTGCCCCGCACAGTTATTGTCTTGACATTGATCCCAGACACACTTGCAACAGCAGGATTATCAAACGTGATACCACTTAGTTGAATACTATCTGTCGAAGCCAAGCCTTGCGCAACAAAATTGTAAGTAGTTCCAGTAGGAATAGTATAAAAAGTAGGTTGAATATTCAATGTATTTGTTCCTGACGTGGGTGGTGCTGACCCGGGAGAGCATTGTTGAAATGTCTTTCCTTCTGGATAAGGATTGGAAAAACCGGCTGAACTCACAAATTTCAAGCAAGCCGCGTCTCCACTACATCTATTATTATCAAAACCGTTTGTACATGTCCATGCCCAGCCAATAATAGTTTTGCATTTACCTGACACACAAGCCGGTGCAATATACTCTAGATCACTATCTGACTTGATGAAACAGTCATTAATTTTATTGGAACAATCTTGATTGGTATTGCACGTGATGACACTTGCCGTATCTGGTAATGGACATTGCGCTTTATTATTCGGTGGCGTCTGTATTGAGCCAATAGTTACAGAATCATCTCCGCTAGCAGGCGCAAGTTTTGTAAAACCTCCATACAATTTCATTTCAGACCGATAATTAAGTGTAGCGCCATTCCAGGAATCTGGTACAGAACTAGATATGGTTATCTGACAATCGGTGTAGCTAGTTGAACACATATTTGTAGTTTCTGATACCACTGTCTGGCTTCCTTTGACAACTTTCCAAATTATTTTATGAGATTCTATTTGATTCGTTTGTATGCTCCCAGACGTTACCTTCGAAAATATCACTAAAGGCGACCCTATAACAGGCTGTGATGGGCTAATAGAATTTGTCAGAGTGTACTGAGGTTCGACAGCTGGAGATTCTATACAATTTGACGCATAGGTACCTGAATTACAAGCTGCTTTGCAGGCATCAAGACTTGGATAAGTTGAGCCACTCCAACGTGCCCAAGCACCACGTATACACGATGAAATCACATATTGGCCACTGCTAGCAGAACAAGAGTATTTACCTGATTCAGTACAGGATGCACCAATCGTTGTTTCTGCGTTCACCGTCTCGCTTCCCACAGAGAAGTTCCATAATGTGATATGCGGTATGCTCAGCATTCCGATCAATGCGCAGATAACTAGAACTATGAATTTTTTCATTTTCGAGCACCGCAGGTCTTGAAAAGAAGTGTCTTACATCTATATCTACACTTCATGTTACAACCTTTCCTAATTAAGGCGACTCGATTGCACTTTCGCCTTGATTATGTCTTAGCATATTTGGCTTTTCCGATATATAAAAACAACTGAAATTAATTCAGGTTGTTTTTATGCTGACAAATTATTTAATTCGCCATGTTTTAAGTTTAATTTAGGGCGAAAGAGAGAAACAAACATTAAAATGCATAGCTTAGACACAAAAATATGCAAGAAATGAGTGTGCTAAGGGGCAAGTCTGTGTTTTCAGTCGTATATTCTTCCTCTGTCGTCAATTTCCACAATACCTATTTTCTTAGCCTGGTAGTCAACTTCGTAAAGAATTCTATAATCTCCGACCCGGACACGATATAACTTTTCTTTATAACCATGAACAGGTTTCGATCCACGCAAGGCTGGTTCGTTCGTTAATTCATCAATTTTACTGAGAATCCGCTTGGCAACTATCTTTTCTGCTCTTTCTAAGAATTTTTCTGCCTGTTTTGAATAGTCAACAAAAAACATCAAAAACCCAGCTTTTTCTTCATTTTCTCATGAGAAGTCAAGGTTCCTTCCTTCTTTTCCTTCCTGTAAGCAAGCAATGCTTCGTAGTCTTCCTCAGTCATTATACTATCAATATCAACCATATGCTTCTTGATATCTTCAATTTCCTTTTCTATGCTTCCCAATTTTGACATAATTCTTTCGTCTTCCATCATTAACACCTATTGGAATATAGAACTGATTAATATAAATTGATTTTGATGCCTCGATGAAGAAGAACCTGTGCCAAAACGGCATCACCAAAATTAAGCATACTCCCAAGTCTCGTCTTCCTTATTGTCCCAAAGTTCCTTAATCTTCTGCTTCTGGATGTAATGAAGGAATTTGTCGTACTGATCTTTTGTAGTTTTGAACATACAAATCACATTATTTTAGCGCCATTGGGAACCTTGGCAAGTGGCTGTAATATAGTGCCATCTTCTGCCGCTAGCAGCATGCCGTGACTTTTCACGCCCCGTAGCTCGCGCGGCTCTAAATTCGTTACGACAATTATCTGCCTCTCGAGAAGCTGCTCTTTTGTGTATTTGAGCCGCAAACCAGCAACCAACTGCCGCTGCTCGCTGCCTAAGTCGATCTCAAGAATATAGAGCTTGTCCGCATTAGGATGGTCTTTAACCGATTTTATCGTAGCTACACGCATGTCAACTTTTCCAAATTCCTTGAATGGTAGCATATCGTTCACCATGGTTAAGGTATCAGCGCTGGCTGGGGAGTCAGACTTAACTCCGCCCTTTGCTTCCGCTTTACTTCCGCCCCCGTCCTTCACCTTACCCGTTTTTTCTGTCAGGTCCTTCTTGATATATTTGGTTTTATACTTCTTTACCTTTTCTATATCATCTATTTTTTTGAAAAGAATCTCCGCCTTTATTTTGTGGCCAGGCTCTAGGGAGAATCTGGGAGAAAGTTCCTTTTTCGCATTGAGGCATTTCAACGCTCTATCAGCACTATCAGGTATGTAAGGACTAAGTAAAATGGAAAGAGGCTGCAGAATGTTAACAGCCGTATAGAGAACCGTCCCCGCCCGATCTCTTTCGCTAGCCCATGGCTTCTGATCCTGGAAATATTTGTTCGTCGCTGATGCCAAGGAAAGAATCTCACGCAGCGCTTCCCTAAGTTTAACATCATCAACAAGTTCCTTTACCTTAGTTATTGTTTTTTCAAGATGCCATTGAAGCTCACGTTCTTTTTCACCTAATTGTCCCGAAGGCACAAGCCCATTAAAATTCTTCTCAATGAAGTACGTCGCCCGATAAAACAGGTTACCATAATTGCCTATGAGTTCGCTGTTTACGCGATTCTGAAAATCAGTCCAGTCAAAGTTACTGTCCTTGCTCTCCGGCAGTATGGAAGCAAGGTAAAAACGCCAATAGTCTGCTGGAAACAAATCAAGTGCTTCATCACTGAATAGTCCAATGCCGCGTGATGTCGAGAATTTTTCGCCTTCCCAGTTAAGATATTCATAGCCCGCCACATAGTGAGGCAACTGGTATTTGAGATTATGAGCAGCGATGAGCGTGCCGGGCCAAAATATGGTGTGAAAGGGAACATTGTCCTTGCCGATGAAATGATAAATGTGCGAGTCAGTCCAGTAGCTCTTCCATTCATTCTTGATTTTTCCCTGATCATAGGCATCTTTTGTAATGGAAATATAACCTATCGGTGCGTTGTACCAGCAGTAAAATACAAGATTATCATATTTTTTGAGAGGCACACGCACGCCCCACTTCAGGTTACGCGTTATGCACCGGGGATTAAGCCCTTCCCTTATCCAGCCCAGTGCAAAATTTTTAGTGTTATCCGGCCATGATTGTCCTTCAATCCATTTGTGAAGTTTTTCCTGAAGAGCTGTAAAATCGAGAAAAAGATGCTTCTCATCTTTGAACTCAATAGTCGCGTGCCCACAGACAGCGCAGCGCGGATGCAGCAGTTCCGTCGGGTCGAGCAGTCTGCCACACTTTTCGCACTGGTCGCCCTTCGCGCCAGCGTAGCCACAGGCGGGACAGACACCAAACGTATATCTGTCCGGGAGAAATCTTTTACAGTTCGTGCAGTGCGGTATAGTAAGCGTTTTCTCTATGATGTATCCATTTTCATAAGAAGCAAGGAATATCTCCTGTGTCAGTTTATGATTATTCTCTGATGATGTACGTCCAAAGAAAGAAAAATCAAAATTCCATTTC
>DATDUC010000055.1:0-3853 GCA_035290545.1 archaeon
GAGCCACAACCGGACAACCGAAATGTCTCTTATTTCATACTAAATCAAAATGACACTATCTTTAACGGTACATTTACTCAGACAGCATCAAATGTGTTTTTGAGGGGCGGAGGTAATGGTTCATACTATTTCGTCTTCAACTGGACAGGATCAAATAACAATTATGGCCTGACAAGCAATACAACGGCTGCAAGATTTAATAATAGCGACCTTATCATGACAGATAGCAAAGATAATTATTATTCTTTAAGATTTACTCAACCTGTTCAAACGTCAATGGCTGTAAGTGCCATTAGTAATGACGGTGAGAATATGTCAATTGCGTTCTATGAAAACGCCGGTAACGTATGGTACTGGATGGTCAGCCAGACACAGAACTTGACTGTATCATTATGTGCCCAGACATTTACACGACCTTCTACTGGCATCACAGGATCGAGCGTTTATGTATACGGCGAATCGTGGGGAATGGGATCCCAGCCGACATCTGTGCCGTTCTATTGGTTTGACCCAATTACTCAAGCAAGACACTTATTCAATGAGACGAATGCAACAGTTGGACCTGGAGGTTGTGTGGCATTAGACATAACACCTGTGAATGGATGGACTGCCAACAGCAATATTAATGTTAAAGCGATTGTAAAAGACCCTTCCAACAACACAGAATCTACATGGGTTGACTCTGTCTGGAGGCCTGCACAGTGCCAGAACGGTATTGATGATGACGGTGATGGCAAGACAGACTACAGACCTTGGGACAACCTTACATCAGATTCAAAGTGCACAAACTCTAATGATGATAACGAATTTTCCTAGGTGAACAAACGATGAAAAAAATCTTTATCTTAGCGATGTTTGTAATTTTGGTGTCTGGTATAGCTTTCGCGGACGGCTCTGTCAGCTCTGTAGACACAAGTTTGTCGGCTTCGAGCGCGACGACAGGAAC
Organism: archaeon; assembly: GCA_035290545.1. GTDB lineage: Archaea > Aenigmatarchaeota > Aenigmatarchaeia > GW2011-AR5 > GW2011-AR5 > GW2011-AR5. Next base: position 947 of record DATDUC010000055.1, read on the forward strand.
TAGTGTTGTTCTCACAGCAACAAGCACTGCTTCGTCTTCTGACGTGTCCAATGTACAAATAACACTTGTAAAGGCCACTGGACCTGGTGATTTCTCTGTTTCTGACCCGTCTGGCGGTTCCTATACAACTACTGTGACGACATCAGGAACTTCAAAAACTTTTACATTCACGGCAGGTTCTGCCGGAACATATACATACTATGTTAATGATGTATATTCCGGCGGCTCGAAGGCATCAACAACAGAAACCGTGGAATTTGTCGCGCCTTCCTCCCTATCGGTATCAGGCTCGGCTTCTACAGCTACTGTTGCGCAAGGTCAGTCAACAAGCCTCACCGTAAATGTTCAGAATTCCCAAGCATCCAACATTCTTACATCATATTCGCTTACTTACGCTTCTGGCAATCTTTCCATAAGCGGCGACCCTACGTCAAGTTCGGGTACTACTGTTTCTGCCGGAACCACGAAATCGCTTGCGTGGACAATAACACATTCATCATGTTTTACAGGAACAAAAACTGTTGTGTTCGGCCTTGGCGACAACACGAATGCGCATACGCTTACAATAACAGGAAATACATCCTGCACAACTACTACAACAACTAATACAACAACTTCAAGCTCATCTGGTGGCGGCGGGGCTGGTTCTAATGCGACTACAAATACAACCGTCACAAAGGAGAGCCAGTCATTTTCGTCAGTCGCTGCTACTCCGTTGACACTAAAGTTCACAAAGATTTCAAATGGGGTAACGGAAATAGAATTGACGACCTTGTTCAATAAAAACAGCGTTCAGATGAGTGTTGCTGACGGCACCAAGCCCAGCGCCGGTGACCCTGTTTCCACCGGAGCTGTTTACAAATACATAGACATAACAAAAGTAAACGCTGTTGACAGTGATTTTTCGTTAATAAAAATACGATTCAAGGTTCCAAAAACATGGATAACAACAAATAGCATAGATTCCCTGAAGGTTTCACTTTATCGGTATAATAATGGCTGGGACAAGCTTGTGACTACACGGACATCCTCTGATTCAACATATTATTATTATGAGGCAATATCGCCTGGATTCTCAACGTTTTCAATAGCAGGAGAAGCAGCAGCTTCAACATCAGGAACCCCATCAACCCCTACGACAACTTCGACAGGAACACTAGGGACTGGAAATACTACAGGAACTCCTTCAACTGATAATCAACTTGGGACAACCGGTACTTCTTCAGTGCCTTCTGGTTCGACAGATGCAAATGTGATGGTTGGTGCAGTTGTCCTTGTGCTCGCAGTGCTTTTCGGAGCGGTTTATTATTTCTTTCTTAAGAAACCCAAAAAATACAACTATGCTCCGGGCAAAAAGTAAATTCTTCTAAACGTTTGATTTTTTCATGGTGAAATCTTTCGTTACCATTTGACCACCATCATCAAAAGTAAAGCTCCCTTTGTATCCATCTGGTGTTGCATTAGCTACATAAAAAATAGGATTGCTTGCTCCACCCAATCTTTTTGCACCTCTAGAATAGGTTTTTGTGAATGAAATTGCATCTTCAGTTGTGTGGCCTGTTACACCTGCTTGGCCGTAGGCATCTTCTACATGTCCGTGAAAACCTTCGTTACCGTTTCTACCATCAATATAAACTTCAAACAAACCATGGGCTGGGACTTCTTGATCCCAGGTGCCTATGTAATCTGGTTTCCCATTCATAAGCGCTCTGCCTGTTATTACTGCTCTATGCTGCCGTGTTATGTGTTCTCTTAATAACAAGAAATCTCTATTGGGTTTAGCATTTCTTTTATATGCGTTCTGAAATGTTCTGGATAAACCAAAAAACAATGCATCTGGATTGTCATAAATTGCTATAGCAACGTCATATTCGTCCACATCTTCTCTATCATAGCAACCGACACTTAAACCGTTCTGATCTTGTGCAGCGGCAAAATAATTTGCATGCGCGTCGCCTACGATAACAATGCGTGGTAAGTATCTTTCAATATTTTTTAAAAGAGCCTCATCCTGACCTATAACCATAGCATGTTCTGCCAGCACCTGGGCAGCATACCTTTCAGCAAAAAGAGGCTGTGCTTCTGGCGAGTCGATTCCCAGTTCAAGTATTCTCTGTTTTATTTTTAATTCTCTATGTATTAGTGTCCATATGTTTTTGTATGTATCAAAATCACCGAGAAAACATACTTCTTTTCCGTATCTTTGACATGCTTCAATAATGGCATTCCAGTAATGCATGCCCGTGGTCGTGCCATCTATAGTTTCACCGTCGATTACGATTTTATCAATTGGTAATTCTTCAGCGAACTCTATTCCAATCTTTGAGCCTCTTCTAAGTTTTTTTATTTCACCTATAAGCTCGTCGCTAGGTTCTGTTTTCATTTCACTGATGTTAAATAACCCTTGATTTGGTCCGCCATGATTAACGCCTACAAGTCTTGGTATGTGAATCATGCAGAATAGGATAAACTGAATCTATAAAAATGCGTTTGAGGTAAAATTTATTGAATTTAAACATTGGTAAGTAATTGGTTACTATGCTTCTCTATAACACACTCACAAGAAAAAAGCAGACATTCAAGCCTATCAAGGGCAGAACTGTTTTGCTCTATACCTGTGGACCTACGGTATATGATTACGCTCACATAGGAAACTTCAGGTCGTTTATTTTTGAGGACCTGCTTAGACGTGTTCTTGAATTGGATGGATTCAAGGTCAGACATGTGATGAATTTCACAGACGTGGGTCACCTTACCTCGGATGCTGACAGCGGCGAGGACAAGATGCAGGTCGGCGCACAACGCGAAAAAAAGACGGCTTGGGATATAGCTAATTTCTATATATCAGCCTTCAAAGAAGACATCAAAAAGTTGCATCTAAAGGAGCCGGAAATCTGGCCAAGGGCT
>DATDUC010000056.1:0-9383 GCA_035290545.1 archaeon
AGCTAGACTTGATCCGTTAAAACGTATTGACATGATAATAAGAGCTTTCAAAAAAACGCCCGATAGAAAATTAATTATAGCTGGAAGCGGTCCAGAAGAAGGTAAGCTAAAGAAACTAGCTAAAGACTGTAAAAATATAGAATTTCTTGGAAGCGTTAGTGACAAAGAACTTTTGGATCTCTATTCTACCTGTAGAGCTACGATAGCTGCTAATGTTGACGAAGACCTCGGTTTGATAGCTATAGAGAGTCATGCTTCTGGCAAACCGATAGCTGTAATAAATGAAGGCGGGTTTCTCGAAACTGTTAATAGCAGCAATGGCGTTTTCTTCAAAAATGAGAGCGATATAGGAAGAGCTTTGGATAAGCTGGAAAAAATCAAATGGAATCCAAAGACGATACAAAAGTCTGCTCAAAAATATGATATAAAAGAATTTAAGAAAAGAATTCTAAAAATACTTGATGGTGTAATTGCTAAAAATAGCTAAGGCGAAAAACGCTACATAAAACAGACTCTCGCCGTAAAGTAACTCTGTACGTATCACTTTATCTCAAACATCTCAATCAGTTCATGCGTAGCATATACATTTACGTGGTTTTGATTTTTCAGCCTCTTCTCATTGCTCCAGATAGGACATTTCAGATCTAGAGCCAGTGCAAAATATGTGATGTCTTTTTCATCTGGACATATTTCTTCGGATTTGCCCCTGAATTTCAAGAACTCCGCTTCGGGTACAATATTAATCCTTTTCTTGAGTATAGAAAGAAATTTATTAAATTCTTCATTAGTCATGTCAGATTTTTTGATTATGATATCTTTATTCTGTTCAATTTCATCAAATAAAAGCTCTGGTGCAAAAATTTCAAGATCTTCAAGAAACATAAGCTCTACTGTGGCATTGTTCGGCTTGATAAGAAGAGCGATAACAGGGTTTGCATCAATTACGATTTGCATTGCTACAACTCCTTAAATCTTTTAGACAAACTCCTGTTTATTTTATTGCTAATTTCCTCCACATCTTTCTTAGATAGTTTGCTCTTATTACCAATGTTGCGCATGAATTCCACTTGTTCTATCTTTTCTTCAAAGGCTTTTCTGGCCACAGCAGACCAGTTTATTTCTTCCATGCGTTCCATCTTCTCTTTCATATCGTCTGATACAGAAACTGACAACGTCGCCATATAACTCACCTCTTATTATTTATGCTATAATTGTTACTTATAACAATTATAGTATTTAAAGCTTTGTTAGAGTACGGCGTTATAAAACTTAATAGAACCTGTCCCACGGATATTATTTATTTCTTAGAAGCTATTTCTCTTAGCCCACTTTCAAGATTATATTTTGGAGCGTAGCCAAGCATTTTCTCTATTTTTGTTATGTCTGACAGCTGGGTATCTATGTAACCCTTGACGGTATTTTCCACATACTTGGGTTTTATTGATTTTCCTAATATTTTGTTTATCGTTGCTATAAGGTCGTTTAGTGACGTACATGTTCCTGTGCCTATGTTCATTATTTCACCACTGATGTTCTTCTTCAGATTCATAGCAAGCATGTTAGCTGCTACGACATCCATTACGTAAGTGAATTCTCTTGTTTGTGTGCCGTCGCCGTATACTACTGGATTTTCGTCACGTTGCATTGCCCACAGAAACTGGGTGGCCAGGTTAGCGTAAATACCTTTTGATTCTTCATGGGGACCATAGATACTCATGTACCTGAATCCTATTGTCTCAAGACCGTATTCTTTGCCGAATAAAATCGCCAGATGTTCGTTAAGCAGCTTTGTAGAAGCGTAAAGATTTACAGGCGTAACAGGCAGGTCTTCCCTTAATGGTGGCTTGCTGTTACCATATATTGATGATGTGGACGCGTAGATAAGTTTCTTCACATCATTTATTCTGCATGCATTCAGGACGTTTATGAAGCCGTCTACGTTTACAGATACAGCGTTCCTTAAATCGTTGATGAACATCGGTGACGAAGAAGCGGCAGCTTCATTGAATACTATGTCAACTCCTTTTGTTGCCTTTTTTACAGTTTCCAGGTCGCGCAGGTCACCTTTTACGACTTCTATTTTATTCTTTACAGATGCAAGGTTTTCTATTTTACCCAATGAGAAGTCATCTAACACGATCACATCGTGACCGTCTGCCACTAGTTTTTCCACTAGGTTGCTTCCTATAAATCCTGCGCCGCCAGTTACTAGTATTTTCATAATGGTGATTCCTCCTGAGCTTTGTTAAACCTTTCTATTGTTCCTATGTCTTTAAAGTAGTCGTCACTTATAAAACCAAACACGGGCTGTCCTATCATCTTAGCAATTACATCTTTTTCCAGATTGCTTATACCTTTAGGAATAAATTCTAGAAACTTTTTATTTATGGCAAATATACCCGTGTTAGCAGTTCTTGTTTCTTCCTGACCCTTGCCGACAAAATTTGATACCATACAGTTTTCATCTATTTCTATTACATCACTATCGCGTGGGTGATCGCTTACACGAAGAACTAGCGTCGCTAAGGCATTTTTCTCTAGATGAAATTGTATAAGCTTTGAAAGATGGATGTTAGTTGCTATGTCGCCGTTCATTAGTATAAAGTTTTTTGATTTTATTTTGTTTTCAGCATTTTTCAGGGCGCCGCCTGTCCCAAGTGGCTCAGGCTCGTCAATATAGGTCATTTTCACACTAAAGTCACTGCCGTCGCCGAAGTAATCTATTATTTTCTGGAAAAGATAATGGCCACACAATGTTATGTTATTTATTCCATATTTTCTCAAAAGATTTATTTGATGCTCAAGTATTGGCTTGCCCTTTATTGGTAGCATGGGCTTTGGCAAATTATCTGTAAGTGGTCTCATCCTTTCGCCACGACCGCCGACTAAAATCACGGCTGACATGTCTTTTATTTGATCTATCAGTTTGGCAGCTTCCAAAATATTATCACAGGTATAACTTGGTTCAGCTGGGAATTTTTTATCCTCACCACCATGACCAGTCCTTACGAGAAAAGATGTACAACCTATATTTTCGGCTGTTTGGATATCTACAGTACTATCACCAATAAAAAAACTATTTTTTAAATCTATATCGAAATCTTTTTTGGCTCTCTCCAAAAGTTCAGTTCCAGGCTTTCTGCAATTACATACGATTCTATATTTTTTTGCATGCTCAGGAACATCTTCATGCATCTCTGGATGGTGTGGGCAGAAATAGAAAGCATCTATGTGGGCGCCATTCTTTGATATGAAATCATTTAATTTGTTATGAATATTTTCTACATCTTTTTCTGTGCAAAGACCTCGAGCCACAACAGGCTGATTCGTTATAACAATAACTAGAAAGTTTTTGTTTAGAATTTTTATGGCTTCGGAAACGTTTTCCTCTAGGTTTAACTGGTCAAAGCTGCTGAAGTAATCCGACTTTCGCGTTATTACTCCATCTCTGTCAAGAAAAACGGCTCTCATTTAATCACCGAAAAGCTCGTTTTCCACCAGCTCACAGATTATATGTCCAATAAGTATGTGTATTTCCTGTATTCTATCGGTTTTGGTGTTAGGAACCTTTATTGGTATATCGACTATGCCGTTTTTTTCACACAACTGACTTATCATACCCCCGTCTTTTCCTGTAAAGTATACGATAGTTGCACCCTTTTCCTTTGCTTTTTTGAAAGCGTTGAGTACGTTGACAGCCTTTCCGCTGGTGCTTATTCCAAGCACAACATCGCGTGAGTCTACCAGGGATTCTATTTGCCTGGAAAATACATCATCAAATGAGCTGTCGTTCGATATGGCTGTAAGCACTGTTGTGTTTACCGTAAGTGCCAGGGCATTGAGCATTGGTCTGTTGGGTATCTTGAACATGTTGACAAGCTCGCCGACTATATGCTGGGCGTCAGCAGCAGAACCGCCGTTGCCAAATACAACAAGCTTGCCGTCGTTTTTGTAACACTCCACTATCTTGTTGGTTGCAAGATGTATGTTTTTCATAAGGTTTTCATCAGCAATAACAGAATTTACCGTAGCTTGGTGCTCATTCAACCTTTCCTTTACGTGGGCTTTGTAGTCCTTATTTTCATGGCGTCTTTCAAACTTGTATCTTATGTGTTTAGCGCCGAGTCGTTCTAGTGCTGTTGTAACGTCCTCTGTTTTTCCTGGGCAGAAAAATATGGCTGAGCCGCCTGCACCAGCTCCGATGAAACGACCACCAAGTGCTCCAGCTTCTATTGCAGTGTTGTACATATTATCTATCCTTTGGTTTGATATGTCCGGCGCGGTTTGTTTCTTTATTTTCCAATCAAAGTGAAGCACGCTTCCTATTTCCTTGAACTGTCTCTTTTCTAACAACTCTTTCAGTTTCAGTACATTCTCCCGTTTCATATGCAGCATAGCTATGCTTTCACGGGCTTTTTTTCTCTGTTCTTCATGCAATGCGCTGCCTTTTGTTTCTCTTGGTATGTAGAATAAAAGCATGTTATTTTCCAGAAACTCCATTTCGTTTCCAGTTAGGTTGACAGGATCAATCTTTACACCATCCTTGGAGAAGTGCATATAATTTATGCCGCCATAGGCAGCTGCCCACTGATCCTGATAACCACCTTCTATACCCACTATTTTTCTCTCTATATGATATGCAAGCTTTGCTATCTCTTCGTTATCCATCTGAACATTATTTAGCTGATTGAAGGCACGTATCATTGCTATTGTGTGGGCTGCGCTGCCACCAAGACCACTTTCCAAAGGTGCATCAGTATGCGTTATTATTTCTATTCCGTTGTTTCCATAGAGCTGCCCATAGTGCTTTGCCACAGCTTTCATCAGATTTAGTTCCCTGCCAGCGAAATCTATATCCTCATAGGATCCATATTCAAGAACCTGACCTGTTTCCAATGACCTTAACACTATCTTGTTGTCAGGTATCTTGTGTATCTCGCAGTAGGAGTAAAGGTCTATTGTTGCGTTAATGCCATTGCCCCATCCGAGAAAATCTATATAGTAATCGCTGTCGCCGCATGTTCCAAAAGAAATTCGCACCGGGGCTTTTGATTTTATTATCATCTTGACACCAAAATTATGTTACAAATATATTATACAAATCGCTTAAATACTTTAATCTTCATACTTCTTCATACGAATTTTATGGTACAATAAATGAAACGTGATAAAAATGGTCGAAAGAGTCACAATAACAATAAAGAGGGACATCTTACGAAGGATAGATAGCATGGTTGACGGCCTGGAAGTACGTAACCGGTCTCATGCAATAGAAAATCTTCTTTTTAAATCACTCAGCAAAAACGGGCTTGATACTGCTCTTGTAATGGCCGGTGGCGAAGGTGTTAACCTAAGACCAATAACTTATGAGCTTCCAAAGCCTCTCATACCTATTCGTGGCAAGCCTGTTCTTGAGCACCAGATAAACATGCTCAAGCACTATGACATAACTAACATACTCCTTGCGGTAAATTACATGGGAGACAAAATAAGGGAATATTTTGGGGATGGCAAGAAGTTTGGCGTCGACATAACTTACATAACTGAAGACAAGCCGATGGGCACAGCAGGCCCGATAAGCCTCGCAAAGGATTTCATAAACAAAGGCTTTGTTCTGCTCAATGTTGATACTTTGATGAATCCAAATATTCACGAGATGTACGAGTTTCATAAAAGACACAAGAAACTGGCTACAGTTCTTTTGACGACCACAGATGACACAACTCAATTTGGTGTTGTCAAGATGCGCGGTAATCAAGTCCTAAAGTTTGTCGAAAAACCAAGCATAAAAAACGCGCCCTCAAAACTCATCAACGCTGGATTTTGCATATTTGACCAGTCTATTGTGAATATGGTTCCAAAACGCAGGATGATGATAGAGGAGCTATTCAGCAAGCTCAGCAGGGAAGAGCAGCTTGTTGGTTTCCTTCATGACGGCACGACCTTTGACATAGGCACAAACAAGGGCTACGAGAAAGCGATTAAGGAATGGAAAGGTTGATTAAAGCCATTATTTCAAGCATTTAAAAATTCCCGTCTTAGTTTTCTTATGCAGATTTACAAGGGCATAGAGATTCTCGGTGGCATGGATCCTGACTGTAACATTTACCTGATAGACGGGGAACTGCTTGTAGACGCAGGAACAGGGATCTATTTCGGCGATATCAAAAAGGAAATCGAGAAGCTTTGTGACGTAACAAAAATAAAGACACTTGTTAACACTCATTGCCACTATGATCACATTGGCGGCAACAAAAAGTTTAAGGACTGGCTAAAACTTTCCATAGCTGTCCACACTGCTGATAAGAAAGCTGTTGAAACTGGTATCGGCACACTATCAGAGCTGTTCGGACAAACAGCAAGGGTGATGACCGTGGACAAGACACTCCGCGTTGGCTCTATTATAAACACGGCTAATTTTTCCTTTGAGGTCATACCAACTCCTGGACACACGCCAGGGTCCATCTGCCTCTATGATGCAGAAAAAAAGATACTCATATCAGGAGATACGCTTTTTGAAACTAGTATAGGCAGGACAGATATGTATGGTGGCAGCCAAGAGCAACTTGTTAACTCTCTAAAGAGACTTTCCGCTCTTTCTATACAATATCTTTTACCTGGACATGGTTCCCCTAAGAAAGAAGGCATTGATTTCCTGATAAAACAGATGCTTAATACCTTTTTGGCTAACAAAAAAGTCTGAAAAATAGTGCAGATTCTTTTTTCAACCTAATCGAACAAAGCTTTCACTTATACTTTCATCAAACAGAAGGACACTATATTCTTAACCCCGTTCGCACATTTTCTTGAGCAGCGGATACCCTCTTCTAATGAACTCCATAACTTTCTCGGCATACGCTTTGTCAAACTTTTTCCCGTAATACATAATCCCGTTCCTAAAGTATCGCAGATCGTTTGCAAAATCCACATCCTTGCCGATGAAACCTATTTCAGCCATGTATGATACTTCTGCTTCATGCGCACCCTTTCCTGTTGTATTGAAGCCGTCTGAAAGCATCTTCGCCCGTATAAGTTCCATCAATATGTCATACGCATTCTTGATCACGTGGTTTGCGTTGTCGTCATCAAGACCCATTTTCTCGATGAAAGAAAGAAGTATTTTGTACGAGTCTCCAGATTCGGCTATAAGCGATCTGGCCCTCATTTTGTCTGGAGACTGCTTTTTTACAGTGCCTTCTTTCATATATTCATCAAAAGTCTTAAGAGGCTTCATAGTTCAATCCATCCTGACAGGAGAATCCCTCCTAGAATATTGCTTTTCAACTCATTATTTATCTCCTTGAGTGACTTGTAGAAGTTAATCCTTATCTCCTTCATAAACTTTTTTTCAAAGTCGCTTAAATCGAGATCTTTGTTCTTTGTGCCTATAATGGCTATGTCTATATCCGATTTGTGTGTGTCCTCTCCTTTGGCGAAGCTGCCGAACACAATAACAGCACAGCTTGGAAAGTTTTCCTTGAGAAACTCAACGAGCCCTGACTCATATATCTGCCTGATGTTGTCAGCCCTTTTCAAGCCTATAACAAGAGGATTTTCCATGTTTAGCTCAATTGACAACCTTTTTGACTTTCTGTCTTTCGATACTCTAATAAATTCATATTTTTTCAGCAGTGGAAGGGCCTTTGCAATCGCTGGCTGACTCACTCCAAGAGGCATAGCCAATCCCCTTGCATTAAATGCCTCTCCAGAGTTTATGAAAAGAAACCGCAGTATTTCCTGTTGTAGTATTGTTAACTTCAGTTTATACATCTAAATCACAGTTAATATATATTAACTTAAGTTTATATAATTTACTTCAAAGGAGAGTTCTGTTACAGTCGGGGATTAATTCTACCAGACAAGTCAGCCTGCAAGCAGAGACGAAGATAACTCCAAATTTTCACTACATCCTAGTCCAAATGGAACGTAAAGTTGATGTCATGACTTAGCGTAGTTCATCTATTTAGAAATAAATAATCTAATTTACCATTTCTATTTCACAACCAACAAGTCTGTGGGCATTTACGGATAAAAGCCCGGCGCTGCTTTTAACGACCATTATGTTTCCTTTGGCAGCCACCACATTACCGTCCAGACAGGACCCTTCTTCTGCTGCAAAGACCTGAGGCATGAACTTCACAGCGGACAAGCGGTATATGCTCTGCAGATTGTATATTTCCGGATTTATCAGGTGCTGGGAAAGCCCGTTTGATTTTAGCTTGGAAAAAGCATTGGATATGTTTACAGCGGCTATATTCGGGTTGCCAAACAACATGTTATGCTTTTCGGCACCGGTCACGCGGTCGCATATGTTTAATTCGCTTCGTATCTTTTGCTCAATAGATCGGGCAAGCTTGCCGTCCTGTACCATGCCTATCTTCGCGCCCATATCAGCTCCCTGTTCTATAAGACGCTCCAATATGCGGTGTTCATAGGATATACCAACTTTTAACATTGTGCTGAAGGCTGCCAGGTAAATATAATAATTATTCTTTTGGCAAGATTTTCTCTGGGATTCGTTTATGCACTCTTCGCCGGTGCATTTCATACACATGAAGAAGTCGTCGTTTAGTGCACACTCCCTACACATCTTCTCAGTTTCTACTACACGCATCTTTGGGCATTCAAAATGGCGACCGTTTCTTGTGAAGCCAGTACAGTGCTTTTTTCCTATTTTTATGTTCAAATTCTCATCAAAGAGCTTCATCTTTGTTACTTTTCCTTTGTCACGGGCAAAAAGAAAAGGCTCGCCGGCTACGCCATTGGTATCCCATTTGTACTTTATCAATTGCATAGAAATTACCTTGAAATCTTTCCATATATGCTAGCTGCTTCATGAACGTTTTTTGGAGAAATGCCACAGAGGATGTCGAAGAGTTTTTTTGTTTCTGGGTACTTTTTTTTGCATACCTTTCCTACGATTTTTTTCAACAATTCTGAGTTGTACTTGTCCTGTTCATGAAATATTATCCAGGGCAAATTGATTTTTATGTATTCCTCAACGTTACTTACATTCATTTTCAATATACGGTTGTAATACATGTAAAAAATATCATCCCCAAAACCACGCTTTATCATTTCTCTTCCTATTATCACGTCTTCTACGGCCCGTGGCAGGTTCATTTTAAACATCAAACGGAAAAGTTCGTGGCGGATCAGTGTATTTACACCACGCTGGTCTTTTTCCAGTATTAGTGGATTGTTGTAATCTATGCATATCAAAGCCTTTTCGTCTTCTACCTTAGACATGTTGGAATCCCTTAGATGAAACTCCAGCTGCGCAAATGGCAGGTGGTAATCACCTTTTGTTATTATTCTGTCGAATATCCTAGAAACGAATTCTCCTCTGTCGTCTTTTGGAAATTTTTTTATTATTCTCATCA
>DATDUC010000057.1:0-9132 GCA_035290545.1 archaeon
TCTGGTGAACAGTGCGAACTGCCTTATACTGAAAACAACGCCAAATGCACACAAACCAGGAATACGTGTCAGGACAAACTTTATGGCCTTCGTGATGCCTTGGGTTTCTGTGACACTAGCTGTGGTTGTATTTATGACCAGTATGAATTCAGCTGCACCAGAGGTCAGTGTGGTGCTATTTGTGCTGACGGTGAGACGCGTACGGTTATATTAAATACGACACTAGGAAGTTGTTCCTGCACACAGCAATGCGGTTATGGTTGTGAATGGGACCCGTGCTATTGCGAGCCTGGCACAGGCGGAGGAGGTCCGGTTACAGGAAGCCCGGCAATAACAGTTTCTCACATGCCACAAAATCCTACCAGCGGTCAGGTGACCTTAACTGCTACGGGCGCTAACCTGACGCAGATAGAAATATATGTGGACGGCTTTGTTGTAACTAGCTGTAGTTCATCGCCGTGCATATTAAGCGCCACATACACAGCAGGTGTTCATAGTTATTATGCAAGGGCGAGCAATTCATTTGCCGTAAGAACAGACCCTGCTGACGGCGCGAAATCGTTCACAATACCATCAACCACAGGCACCTCACCTGTTAACGGTACAAACACAACCACGAGCGGATCAGTGTCGCTTACCATATCCCATGTACCAGCAACTCCTAAGACCGTAGATACAGTGACTATAACAGCTTCTGCCAGCATCAATGCTAATCGTGTAGAGATATATGTTGACGGTGTTCTTTCAAAGATATGCACTGATTTCATATGTTCACTTGAATCAACGTATTCTGCCGGCACTCACAATTACTTTGGCATAGCTTATGATTCAATAGGTTCAGTTACAAATCCAGCGACAGGCACGAAGAGCTTTACAGTAACACAGGCGACAGGCGCACAGAATGTTACCCCGTCAGGTCCACCGGGCCCTGGCACCACAAATATAGTTCTTGATGTTAGTCAATCACCGATTAATCCGACTACACAGGACTCTGTGAGAATAACGGCAGTTGCCAGTGGGCCTAATAGCTTCCGCGAAATTAATGTTTACATAGATGACGTGCTCAAGAAAACTTGTACGAATTATGCTTCTGCTCAGCCGTGCAGTTGGGCATCCCTATACTCCCAGGGCGAGCACACGTATTATGCTTTTGTTACAGATGTTTCTGGAGCCACAAAGAGAGATCCTGTCAGCGGTTCGAAAAACTTCGTGGTTACTGGTTCTTCTTCGACGCCAGGAACACCAGGGCCAGCGCCTCCAGCGCCTGGACCGGGCCCGACACAGCCAAATAAAACGGCTACTCCGGTGTGTTATGCAAGAATACAGGAGAAGAACTGTACCTATAATTCTGCCACCAGACGCTATGACATATCTTTGACAGGTTCCTGGGCTAATGGAACACATGCGCACTGGGACATAGCAGACGATCCTGACAGACAAGTTTATCTTTACAATTACACGCGGATAAAACCTGTTGCAGGACCTGGCTGGAACACAGTAAAGATCGCTGTTCATAATGTAAATGATACCCAGCTATGCGCTGACACTTCAACTGTATACTGCGGTCCGGGCACATCTACGGGCAAGAATGTGGATGTGATATTTGACGTCAAGGACGTTTTGAACACGGGCGTGAATACAGTTAAGATTATAGTTGTTCCCTATGTTGACATCAGCTATATCCGCGTCTATAGCTACACAGAAAACACCCTTAATGTAACCAGACCTTGGGTTGAGGGCAATACAAGCCTTGCAGGCATATCAGGCCCAGTGTCTGTAGTAGAAAACAAGACGTATGATGTATTCGCGATGAGCACCAACTTGGCAGCAACAAAGAACGTTTCGCTTGTTTACAACTTGCAGACTAACAGACCTGGCAAATACACATTGATTGCTGTAGCAAACTACTCTGGAAAGTCAGAAAGATATACAAAGACAATAACGGTCACAAACTGTCCTAAGACTTACAAGGTATATGCCAGGAGCGATAATGACAATACAATTTGCATGGAATTCAGCACGCCTTGTGACGTACCTGCGGTTGGTTGGACTCTTGTTGAAAGGTGCGATACTCAGGAACAGCCGATACCTTCTGCAGGGTTTGATTTCACATGGATAATTATATTAATAATAATTGTTTTGCTTGTCCTGCTGGCTTACAAATACCGCGACAGGATACGTGAAAGGACACAAAGACCTCGCAGAACCTTCAAAGAGGAACTGCCAAGTTTTGAATAAACACTGCATCAAAAAACAGAACATGATTAGAATTTCATGGTAATTGAATTAAATCACAAAGTTGATAAAAATGCAACTCCCCATAAAAGCAATTGTTGTAGTAGCGGTCCTTGCGCTTGTACTTGTTACGCTGTCGAGTTTTCTTCTTCAGTCATCAGGCGGCAGCATATCAGACGCCGACGCAAGGAGAGTATTCGATACAAAATGTCTTGCCTACAGCCAGCGCAACTGCGAGTGGAAGGTCACATATGAGGCTGATTTTCCTGATTACATAAAAGCGTGCCGCAGAATCTATGGCCAGTGGCGTGAGGCGTTTTCTTGTCTTTACACGCTATGCAACGGATGTTTTGAAACAGCGGACCTGAAATGCAGCGGACTCTGTAATATTTGTAATGGCCATGACAGCGCGGGTGTGGACAGGCAGACATGTTGTTTGCGGTACCAAACAGAATGTGCTGGCTCTCCAGTAGACTGCAGTAGAGCATGCCCAGCATGACTATAATTAGAATAGAGGACTTTGAATAATAATATATGTTTCATTCAAAGTCCTTTTTGTGAACTTTGACAAATTATAGGGTTAATCAAAGTTCTCAATACTGGTTAGCGCACGAGTATCATATTTTTGGAACTTTCCTTCCAGATTTTCGGAAATTTAGTACCAAAAACTTTATATATTTTTGGTACTATTTATCCTATATGGGTGCCATAAGGGATCATAAAAGAAGAATATTGGAGAGTTTGGAAGAAATAGAAGGAGCAGTTGCTATAGGCGTGGAAAGAAGACCAGTGACTATAGGACTTCATGTATCTGCATGTTCTATAGAAATTCTGGAACTTTATCTTCACAAGGAAGGGAAGATTCCTATAGGCAAAGTCATAAAGCATGAATGGTTCAAGAGGCCGCTGCCCGGTCAGAAGCTTGACCCGCTCATAGAAAGGAAACTGACGGTCGATTTCCCGTCAAAAAAAGAGATTTACGATCTTATATACAAGATTGAGGAAAACAGGACAAATCTTGTTTATGGCAGGGCTACGAAAGAACAAATAGAAGTAGTTCTTGATTCATTCAACAAACTCAAGCGGTTGCTCGTGGAAAGAATAGGTGATCTGGATGAGTGAACAAACAAGAAAAGCTGTCAGCTATGCATTTGATTTTCTTACATTCCTTTTTCTGGAAAATAACGCGGAGAAAAGGATTTTGTCTGCGTATATCTTTGGTTCAGCTGTGCGAGGCGAACTGGACAAAGGAAGCGATGTTGACATTTTCATTAACTGCAACAAGATAGACGAGGATTTCGTGCTAAAGGCCGCCGAATCTGCAAAAAGGAAATTCGCTTCATCGAAAGACTTTGACAAATGGAGGGGGCTTGACTTTTCCTATCCGATTTCAATAAAAGCCGGTCCGTTGGCTGAGTGGGAACTTAGGCATAGCATAGCGTCAGAAGGTTTTGTGCTGTTCTCAAAAACACCGCAGCATGGCGGAGAAAGAGTTGTGATTTATTCGTTTGATCTGCCCAAAGATAAGAAATCCTACCTTAAAATAAGAAGGAAACTTTTCGGCAGGGCAGAAAAGAATTATATGTCAGAAGGAATAGTTACAAAACACGGAGGGAAACAACTCGCTTCAGACGTATTTATCGTTCCCAAGATGTCGCAGGGCATGTTCATAAAATTCATGCATGCTAACAAGATAAAATTTACAATGACCGAGTTCTCAAGCAACCCACAGTAAGTAACTACTTTTAAATGACAAATATAGAAAGCTTTAAATACTCCAAATAAAAGTTGTTTATATGTATATGGACAGAAGGGAATTCTTGGGCACAACCGTTGGTGCGATGGCAACGGCATCTGGATTGAAGCTTGCATCTACTTATGCTGCTGGTTATTCCAGACGTGTATTGGACTATAGCGGCGAGCTTGATTCTAATTTTCCTCATATAGCTAGAAAAAATACAAAGTTTCTCGTACTTCACTGTACTACGGGCGGAGAAGGGGATTTTGAAAAGTCCCTGAAAGGTTTGTTATCACCTGGCGTTAATGCTCATTTTTTGATAAACAGGAACGGTGACATATATAAACTCGTTCCAGATGATCTTGTGGCTTTTCATGCTGGTGTCAGCAGATGGGATGGTTATGAAAATTTGAATTATTTGTCATTAGGAGTTGAATTTGCTGCTACAGGGTACGAACCGCTTACTAAGGATCAATATGACTCGTTTAGATTTCTTTATCGGGATAACGGAGGATTAAAACAAAAATATGATTTAGATGATATTGATGTTTTGCCTCATAGCTGGGTTGCTTACTGCAAAAGCCCCCAAATGCACAAAAGAAAAGGTTTTGGTGGTACTCACGAAGGACCTCATAGGGGCGCAAAATCCGATCCCGGCGTTCTTTTTATTAGAGAAGATGCCGGAATTTTTAAAACACCAGACTTCGATCCAGATGTAGCAAGTGGCCATATGATTCCAGCGAAGGATTCTCCTAAGCTTGTTTTAGATGCCAATAGACGCGAAATGATTGTTGTTCAGGATGGAAGAAAAGTTAGAAGATATGTAGTAGCTATAGATAAAAGTGGTCCAGATGCAATGCACAAAGGAAAATTTCAAGTATCTATTAAGGATAGAAATCCACCCATCAATGAGTACGGCAATTTTTATTTAGCTTTGAAAAATGGAAAAAATAGAAGAGCTTTTGCGATTCATGGAACTCCGCCAACAACTGTAAATGCCATAAATTTATGGGGAAGATCTTACCTCCATGACTTTTATCCAGGATTTAATGATTGGACACATGATGGTAACGTAGGAATGGATGACAAAGAGCTGCGAGAAATATTTGATAACTTGCTGATTGGAACTTCTGTCGAAGTCAAATAATTAAACACTTGCCTGTTCTTTATTAAGGCCATTTTTATAATACGAATATACACTCATTTTTTCTTGATAGTACAATGGTCCAAACTGATTAAAATCAGGATGAATATCATCGAATGTGTAAACCAGCGAGCAGTAAAATACTGCGTAATATTTTTTAGGAGAAGGGTTTTCAACTACAAAAATATTTCCTGTACCTGTTTCTTCTATACTGTTGTCTTCAGCATCTCTTAGTTCCCACATTATAACTTCATTACATAGGTTTTCTTGATTTAATAAAACTCCTTTTAGATCATTGTCAACTACAGATAAAATTCCTACTGAATTTCCTCCATCATTCACAACGCTTGCAGCATTTACACAACACTGTATATTTTCCGGACCTTTACAGAAAGATGGTATAAAATTACCATTACATTTGTCATAGTTTTTGTTCATACACATGAATGAAGAGTATTCATCGTTGCAATTATAGTACATATTTATGGGTTGCGATAAAGTTCCACTAACTGGTTCTCTTAAAGTTTCTCCGTTCGAAAGTCCTATGTCACTCCAATATTGGATGATACCGCCATCAACGTTTGATGGTACTGTCACGTAGGCAGAGCAGAATAAATTTTCACCACAATTCGTTTTCTTTTCTTCGACGACAGTTAGACCATTTTTATTCAGTATTTTGACAGTTACTGTATGATATTTTATGTTACTTATTGCAGTTTTTGCATTGGATTTTATTATGACATAGTTTCCTGGTTTTATTGTACTAGGCGAGACTGAAATGCTTATTATCCCTGTAGATTGGACGATTTCTATGGTGTTTGAAACAACAGTGTCTTTTGATTTGTCTAAATTGACGTCTCTGGGAAGCTGTAAATTTATGTCATCCCATAGTTTTTCTATTTCTTTGTAGGTTTGTGTATTTTCGAATTCTTTCTTCTTCTCAAGACGCAGATCATTTCGTATTTGTGACTCAGATATTTCTATGTTATGGTTCTTCATCAATTTTCTGACAGATGTTTCACTATTAGTTACAACCATACTTTCTTCGCAATTATCATACGAAAGGAAATCCCCGTCAGGAACTATTTTATAGTAACCGTATTTCTTTTCATCTACCTTCATAATGTCATTTATTTTTATTTGTAGCATTTTATTTCTTAAATAAAAGATCCCGTTGTTGTGCTCTATCATGGCGTTCATTGCTTTTTCGTCGTCTATTTGATATGGTGGAGGAAATTCATTGAGTATCTCTTTTATAATTTGAGCCCCGTAAAAGATTCCACCGTCAGCTGTTTTAAGCTCATTGAAGACGTTGATAGCTAGCAGTGGAGAATTCGAATGTCTGCCTGTTTTCAAGGCAATGCCTTCTGCTTTACATGTTTGTACATTCATGGGTCCGACTGTGTACGTTCTTAGATTGGTTGTGTATATATCAATAGTACGTATTGGTTCTTCCGGGATGGTTACGCCTAGGATTTTTCTTTCACTCTGCGAATCCTGTAGAAATTTTGATTCGGTATCTGTCAGAGCAGCTAAAATTGCTATTTCTTCATTTGTTTTTGATATGGAGTTGGTTACTATTGATCTTGCCCATTCCCTTGCAGGTATGTTATCTAAATTCACAATGCCATCGTCCTCCCTTTTTTGTATTAATTTCGCAAGTACACCAATAACATCATCTTCTCTACCGTTTTCATATTTCTCTGGCAAGCTTTTTGGAATTTTTATGTTTAGGCCTACAAACTTTTCCATGATAACATTTTCAACCATATGATTTTTGTCTGCTGTAATCCACGCATATTGTTCTTTTTCGTTGTCTGTGGTTCCTGGTACAATATAAGTTAGAGCCGTGCCGTCTTGGATCTTCTTTGTTTCGTATTCAGGGTTGTAGGTGTCTGAGATAGTCCGATACAATCTTTCTTGGTCAGGCCGTATTACAGCTCTTATATGAAATAATCCCGGGAAATTTCTCATAAGACTTTCGATGGATTCTGTTTTTACGGGTTCACATGACGGACAGTCTGACTGGTGATAGAGATGTGTTATTATATGTTCATTTCCGATTTTTCCTAAATAAAGAGCAACATGGGTAAAGTCTATATCTTTTGTGTTACCTCTCTCCCAACCATATATCTCCCTATCTTCGCCTTCTGCCTGATATTTAACATCAGGACGGAAGTCACTTTTTGTGTAATGAAATCCTATCAAATCACCAGGAATTAGTGAGTCATAGTTGGTGAAGGTCTTCCCGTTTTTCCAATCAAACCAATCAACCGAACCACCATGTGTTTTAACATACCCTGGTATATTCCATGCATTTCCGCCTACGCCTGTTATGAAGTGCTTGCCTATACCGAATATGTACTCATGAGCCCGGGTAACATATTTTGCACAATTAACACCCTCACAAACGGGGTCATTTAGTATGAAACCCTTGTAACCATTTTTTACTGCCTCTAGCCGATCTTTTATTGTCTCTCCGGGGGTTTTGCATAAACTATTGACAGATACTCTTTTTTCTATTTCTTGTTTCAGAATATCTATAAAATTCATAAAGGCAGTATCATAATTTATTTTGGAATCCGAATAAAGAAAGTCGTTAGGTAATATGCTTTTGATAGTTGCAGCGTTTAATTTACAATCTTTGAGTCCTATTCCTCTCCATGAATTTTTATTTTTACTATAGATTAAAACCATTTCCATTCCAACCGATGAGTATTTTCCCATATCGTAACGTAGATAGAAGTCATCTCTTAACTTTTTCTCGCTATCTGTTGGCATATCGTCCATAACTACAATTATTATCCTTGCATTGTTGTTTTCTTTTATTATGTTCAGTTTATTGTTTAATTCTTCCGGGTTGGCAATGATTGAGTTTTTTGTTTTATCAAAAAATAATTTGTCTGTTTGTGGTTTTGATTCTGGTGACTGATATAAGCAGCATTTGATGTTAGCGGGGGTTCCCGGACAAAACCCTCGTAATGGTGTGCCTCCAGTTTCCCTGCAGTCATTCTCCTCTAAGCAATTGAAGCTTGTATATTTTTTACATGACCCATAACTGCTCACAGGTTTTTGAAATTTTATGCTGAATATGTATTCTTTAGAAGTTCCCATATATCCGCCATCGTTGGTGACAACACACGTATCTGTTCCTTCATTACGACAATCGCCGTTCGGGCCTACAGTTATTGTAATATAAGAATCACATGAGTATTTGGAGTGTTTTGTGATTACTCCGTTGCTTTTGATTTGATAGTCACATAATAGTGTGCCTTCCAAGAAGAGCTTGAAATCTTGTGTTTTGATGTTTGCCGGTGGAGTATGTGTTATTCCCGGACCATTTGTTCGCACGCCTTCTGGTGTGCCAAGAGGTGCACAACATCTTATGGCGTAATTTCCGGGACACCACCCACGCACATAATTAAGACCCGTTTCAGGGCATACTGGCGTTTCCTGTGTGTTATAGCATTTGTACTGATTCAGTGGACTGTCACAGCTGTAGTAACTCATACCCTGTGCTCCGAACACTACAGGAACCAGTCCTATTATTGCAATTAATGTAAATATTTCTATTTTCATTTAATCCCATTCCGCATTGTATATCATCACGTTATCGTCGTAGATATTAGTCGTTTCTTCATTATTGACTACACCACTATCACATGTAATAGACTTTGAAATACATCTATCATTTACCCATATACATCCCAGTGTGTTGCATCTTGACACGCAACTCGATTTGTCAAAAATGTTCGTAGGATAAGACCACATATTAGAACAAACTTTGCTGCATAGTTCAGCGTTCAAAACACTTGGACCTCCAGCTGCATCATTACCATAAGGGTCTTTTACTGTAACAGGTGTGCCTAGCTGGATGTTTTGAAATATGTTTCTTATTTCTTCTGATTTTACTGTGTTTTCGCAGTCATGCTCTGAGGAAGCGACGCTGTGCATGCCTATACAAATATCACTATCAGTCAGCCCAATCCAGTAATCCCGCACACCGCTGGTTGCA
>DATDUC010000058.1:0-11181 GCA_035290545.1 archaeon
AAAGGCTACCGAATACTCGAACTGGACGACAAGCTACGCAAAAGACGCACGGCTCTGGAAGCGCGGCTGCTTAGGGAAGCGAGGCGCGCTGGGGTCCTGACACCGCAAGTTCTTGAGGAAGAAAAGACTTCATTGAAGATGGAATTTATCGATGGCCAGAAAGTAAAGGACGTTCTTGATAAAAATTGCATATCCATATCGAAAGAAGTAGGAAGAAACGTAGCGCTTCTTCATAGCTATGATATAATTCATGGCGACCTCACGACGAGTAATATGTTGTTAAAAGACGGCAAGCTTTACCTCATTGATTTTGGCCTTGGATTTATCTCGAAGCGTGAAGAGGACAAGGCGGTTGATCTCTACCTGCTTCACGAAGCACTGGAGTCAACACACTTCGATATAATGGAAAAGGCGTGGAAGTCTGTTCTGGGCTCGTATAAAAGGCACTACCAGGGCAGCGACAAAGTTATTAAAGCATTATTGAATGTAGAAAGTAGAGGCAGATACAAGTTAAGAGGTAAGTGATAATTATGGCACGAATGTCTTTGGAAAGCAAAGCTTTCCAGGACATCGAGCAAATGAAGAGGTGTTAAGTATAGCTCGAATGCACTCAAGAAAACACGGCAAATCAGGCAGCCACAAGCCGGAAAAGAAGAGACATGCCTGGCTGATGTACGAGCCGGCCGAAATAGAGAAACTTATAGTCAAACTTGCAAGGGACAACAAAACGGATGCGGAAATCGGTATTATCCTGCGTGACCAGTATGGCATACCCGATGTGCGCAGCCTTGACATGCGTATCTCCAAGATAACTGAAAAAGAAGTTAAAAAAGAAGTTCCTGATGACATTTACAATCTAATTGAGAAAGCGGTAAACCTTCACAAACACCTTGACCAGAATCATCATGATGCAAAAGCGACTCACGGCGTGGAACTACTTGAATCAAAAATCCGCAGGCTTGGAAAATATTATGCACGAACCGGCAAGCTGCCAAAGGGTTGGAAATATAGCATAGAACAGGCAAAGTTGTTGGTAAAATAACTACGTTTGTAAGCTCTTTTTATTCCTTTCAATGTTACTAATTTTGTGGTCAGATGAACAGACAGCAGCTTATGGATTACTATTCAAATGAACATGTAATCAGCGAGCTTCTCAACAGCGCTAAAGGTCGTGAGGTTGCCGGCGCTTTGTGGGATGGTCGTTATGACCAGCGCCCAAACATTTTGCAGTACCCTTCAGATGTCGTGCAGATGGTAAGAAAGGGTGTTACTTCTTTTCACGTTTCTGTTGAGCACTGGACAAACCCTATGGCTATAACCAGCGAGAATTATGAGAAGCTTCGTAGTGGATGGGATATTATACTCGACATCGATTCAAAACTTGGCTTAGACGAATCGAAACTCACAGCAAGAATGATAATCAGTCTTCTCAAAAAATACGGTATAAAAAATCCCGGGGTAAAGTTTTCTGGCAGGCGCGGTTTTCACATATGCCTTCCCTGGAGCATGTTTCCGAAGGAACTCGATTATAAGCCGCTTACAAAAATGTATCCAGAAGTTCCAAGAATAATAGCTTCGTTTATCAGGAAAAAAATAAGACGCAAGTTGCTTCACGAGCTTGTCAGAACAAAAGGGGCAAAGCAGCTGATAGAAATCCTTGGTGAATCACCAAGCAAGCTCAACCCGTTTTATTTTGTTGAAGTTGAAAAAATGTGGGGAAATCGCCATATGTTCCGCGCACCCTACTCGTTCAATGAAAAAACATGGCTTGTTTCTGTTCCCATCAACTCTTCGGACCTAAAGACCTTTTCACCGAAGGATGCGGAATTTGACAAAGTTCTTTCAAGCAAGCATCCTAATTTCTTTACGGCAGAAGGGGATGCGTCTGACATTCTCACAGATGCCATGGATTGGAATGCTCTCCGAAAGAAAGAAGAACCGAAGAAAGAGGTAAAGAAGATAGTATGGGAAAACAAAATTCCTGAAGAGCTTTTCCCGCCATGCATAAAGAACATACTTACTGGACTTGAGGACGGAAGGAAGCGCAGTGTCTTTACGCTAACAAATTTTTTGAGGATGATGAACTGGTCTTCTGAAGATATAGAGGCAAAGGTTTTCGAATGGAATCAGAGAAACAAACAACCTCTCCCTACGAACATACTTCTGGCCCAGATAAGATGGAGCCAGACAAACCAGAGGACACCGGCGAACTGCTTCAATGACCAATTCTACAAATCATTTGGCATATGCACTCCGGACGACCACTGTAAATTTTTGAACTCCAAGAAGGTTAGCAATCCCGTTGCATATCCCTTTAGAAAAATAACACACGCTTATCCTAAAAAACGAAAGATGAGAGGATTTTCTTGCCTCTGCGGAAAGGAGTTTCCCACGATGCGCTCGCTGGCTATGCACAAGGGAAGAAGTCACTAACTAAGAGCTTTTAATATTTTGTATCTTAATTCACATTTATGCTTACCTTTGACAAAATACGGGATCTGGAACGCGTTGAACGGCAGAGCAAAAAACTCCAGAAGATGCCGGAGGATATTCCAGCCCAGTTAAAGGACTATCTTAAACGCAAGGAAAAAATAACGGAAAAGAGTAGTACGGAAATAAATGAACTTGAGAACATCAAGACAACCATAAAACGGTTCTTTGAGCTGCGGGAAGGCAAAATAGTGTCTGCTGTCCTTGATACAGTGAGGACAGGGCTTCCACCAGAGAACATGTCAAAGGACGAGGAACAGCTGTTTTACAGGTTAATAGACATACTTAAAAAATACAGGGAGTCTTTCTTCTCTGAGCTTGGGAGAGAGGATGACAAACCAATGTACCTCGTAAAGAAAACAACCCTCCAATTCATAGGACCGGACATGAAAAACTACAAGCTCACTGAGAATGATATTGTCAGCATTCCACCGCCTTTAGACGAGCTTCTTTTGAAAGAAGGCGTAATAGAGAAAGTTGAAAAGTGAGGAAACCTTATAAACTTTGTCTCTTAAGAGAAAGTAAATGGAATGTCTTTAGGACTAACCTGTCAGAACATCTCCTTAGCTGATAATTATGAAGATACCAAAGATTCAGAAAAGATATTGTCCAAAGTGCAAAAAACACACAGAACACTCCTTGGAAGAGGCGAAGAGAAAGCCTCGACGCCAGGACACGAGGAGCCAGCGCCGCTTCCTGCGAAAGATGAAAGGTTATGGTTCGTTTCCAAAGGAAAACCCTCATGGACGTGAAAAACCTACCAGAAAAGTTGATTTCCGCTTCAAATGCAGTTTGTGTGGCAAAAAGCACAGCATAGGCGAGGGCTACAGAATAAAAAAAATTGAAATAACAAAGGCTGGCGAATAGAGTGCTTGAGTTTCTATTTAGTTTCCTTCTCGCTTATACACCCGCTTTAGCAGTCCTGATATTTTCTATAATTATACTTATTGTCATAAACATTTTTTACAAAATACTCATAAACCAGAATGACGCCAAGCAGATAAAACAAAGAACAAAGGACATAAGCAAGGAAATGAAAGAGGCACAGAAGGCCGGCGATACGGCACGGTCAAAAAAGCTAATGAGTGAAATGCTCACAGAAAATAATAGAATGATGAAGATGACAATGAAGCCAATGATTGTTTCGCTGATTGTTGTTATAATTCTTCTACCATCGCTTGCCACTTTTTACAGCGATAAGATGGTTGTTTTGCAGGACGGTAAGGGAAATGTTACGCTGGACGGAACTGCATATCAGGTGCAGAAGACTGATAATAATGTATCGATTGGAAGCACTAGCTGCAATATACCTTGCCAGACTGAAATAGGAAAGGATACGTACAAAGTATCAATGGAGAACAACAATGTAAAGGTTGCACAAATTGTGGCAACCCTGCCTTTTGCTCTGCCGTTTCTTGGAAGCACCTTTGGCTGGCTTGGCTGGTATATTATCTGCTCCATGCCACTTGTCATAATAATAAGGAAGGCTATGAAGATCTACATGTAACAGCCCTTTCTAGAAGAAAGCGCTGGCGGAAAGAAATGCATTTTCCTTAATAACCTTTTCGACCAACTAATTTTATGGACTTCATCGTAAAGAGCAACGACATGCCAACGGAATATGGCAAGTATCCTGGTGCACGATCGGTTGAGGAGCTGCTGAAGAGTGGCTTTATTCTGCTGGATAAATGGCCCGGGCCTACTTCACGCGACGTAGCTTCTACTGTAAAAAAGATTTTGGGTGCGAATAAGGCTGGGCACTCCGGAACACTTGATCCACAAGTTAGTGGAGTATTACCATTATGTCTTGATAGTGCAACCAAGGTCATGCCTGCTTTGCAAGGTCTTGACAAGGAATATGTTGGCATCATGCAGTTGCACAAGGACACAGACAACAAAGAGCTTTTAGCAGCGACGAAGAAATTCATAGGTAAGATAAAACAAACGCCGCCGGTCAGGTCAGCTGTCGTAAGGCGTGAACGCGAGCGTTATGTCTACTCTTTTGACATACTTGAAATCAACGGTCGTGATGTTCTCTTTCGGATGAGCTGCCAGGCAGGAACCTATGTGCGCGTGGTATGTCATCATATCGGCAAATTGATAGGCGGCGCTAACATGACTGAGCTACGTCGCACGAAAGTCGGTAAATTCACAGAAGAGAATCTTGTAAGGATGGAGGATTTAGCTGATGCTTTTGTTTCATGGAAGGAAAATGGTTCTGAGGATATCCGTAACTATGTACTGCCGATGGAGGCAGCTGTCGAGCATTTACCAAAGATAATAATTAAGGACTCTTCTGTTTTTTCCATAGCCAGTGGCTCGCCTCTTTACAGTGTTGGCATATCAAGGGTAAGCAAAGACATTGCTCTCGGCGAGCTTGTCGCTATTCTTACTCTCAAAGGTGAACTTGTCGCGCTCTCCAAAGCTGCGATGACGTCAGAGGAGATGGCAAAGAGAAAAGGTGTTGCTGCAAAAACGGATAGTGTTGTGATGGACAGGAAGATTTATCCGAAAATGTAACTATAAAAAATTTCAATGGGATTGTTTTACTATGCTTCCACAGAAACTTCTTGACATACTGGCCTGTCCTAAATGTCATGACAGTGTTGATTACGATAATAAACAGAACAAGCTTATATGCAAGAAGTGCAGACTCAAGTATAAAGTCCTCAAGGGCGACATACCTGACATGCTTGTCGAAGATGCGGAGAAATTCTAATCATTTCAAGTTTTCAAGACCCTTTGACCATGAAAACGCGTTTTGCTTCATTAGCTCTTCGAAAAGTTTTTTTGCTGACCCTGTTTTCAATAATTCGGAATTTTTCTCAAGCCAGTATTCAGTTCCTGTATAGCCCACATCAGCATATTCTTTGGCTTGGAACAATAACTCAAGAACGTCTGCATCACGAGCTATTATTGCCTCTTTTGTTTTTCTTTCACTAAATTCTATAAGCAAGGATCGTACTTCATTTTTTATGCTGTCTGGCAATTTTTCTGTTTGATCTATCATAGCCTGAAGTTCTGCCTCATTTTTATCTATATACCTTTGGGCAACTTTGTCTAAATCACCTATACGAACTTCTGGGATATCGTGAAACATGCACATTTTCATTACTTTGTCCGCGTCAGCTTGCTCGAGTTTCGCCAGGATATATCCAACTACCGCGTTTCTGTATACATGTTCAGCTACGCTTTCTGGATTGTTAACACCTTCGGATTTTAGCCACCCTCTCTTGATTCGCTTCAGCGTGCCGATTTCAAAAATGAATTTTGCTATGTCTTTCATGATTAAGCCTTAGGAACAATCTTTTTAAGAGTGCTAAGGTTAACATTTTCTGAATGCTGGGATGGCAGAACTTGGTAAATGCGCAAGCCTGGAAAGCTTGTTTCTGGAAACGGAAGCGGGAGTTCAAATCTCCCTCCCAGCGCTTTTATTTTTTCTTTTTTAGTCTCTTCTTCCTGGGTTTTCTTGATTTTCTTGAATTGCTTTTCTTTTCTATGTAGAAAGTAAAAAGTAAAATGCCAAACAAGAATATCAGAAGGCATGCGATGGCTACTGCAATGCTGAGCGTCAGCAGCATGTAAAATGAGAACAAGAATCCTACCGCTGCTGTAACAGGTATTTTGCCTATGTTTATTGGTACTTTGAAGTGGCCCCGCATTTTTGGTTTTCTGTATCTTATGAAAATTAACGCCAGATTCACAACCATGAAAACAAAGAGAGCCCCGAAATCTGTCAATGACGCCACAAATTTCAGGTCCTGTAGAAGTATGAAAAGTATGGTTATAATACCAACTGAAAATAAGGCTATGTAGGGCACTCTTCTCTTTTTCGAAATTCTAATGAATATCTTTGGCAAAGATTTTTTCTCAGACATTCCAAAAATCATACGCGAATATGCAAAAAACAAGACTACTACAGTGCTTCCCGTTGCTATCAAAGCTATTATATTCATAAAGATATTGCTGGACGGGCCCAGTGTCACATTCGCTACGTCTGTCAGCGGAGAGCTTGATTTAGAAAGTTCATCCCACGGAATAACACTTATTGCTACAAGAGAAACAAGTGTATAGATCACAGTAGAAACTATTATCGATATAATAATCGCTTTGGGCAATATATTTTTTGGATTCTTTGATTCTTCACTCAGGTTTGCAACGTCTTCAAAACCCAAAAATGCAAAGAATATCAATGCAGCCCCGCTAAAAATACCACCCCAGCCAAATGTAAGTTCTGTGTAATTTACCGAGCCAATATATCCAAGACCGCTGACAACTATGATGAGAAGCCCGAGAATCGTTATTCCTGCAAATACTGCACTAAGTTTCAATGTTGCTTCTGCGCTTAATATATTAACGGCTAATGAAATAACGACTATAAGGATTGCGCCCACCAGGCCGTTTATGCCAAAAAGATTGGAAAAATAACCACCGAATCCTATAGATACGGCTGCTGCGGCAATTATGGCAGTGACTAATTTTAGCCATGCTATGCCAAAGGCAAATTTCCCGCTTTTGAATGCTTCTTTCGAGTATGTGTACTCGGCAGCGTCATATGGGAGCTTGGATGAAAGTTCAGCGTAACTGAGTCCTGTGCAGCCAGCTATCAATGCCGCAACGAGAAATGCGAGCCAGGTCGAATTACCTGCCTGCCCGGCTGCAATACCTATTAGTACATAAATCCCCGCACCTATGATCACGCATAAGCAGAACATTGTAGCTTCCCAGAGAGTTACGTTTCTTTTTAGTCTTGGCATTTCATCACGAGTTAATAATCATTATGACATAACACCATTTATACTTTTTAGAACGGAGTCATCCGGCGCTTTTAACTCTACATTACTCGGAAATTACACTTTCTTGTTGGGAAATCTTTAAGCGATAATCATCATATATAGAAGCAGTGATTTGATGGCATTAGAAGTGCAGGTACTGCTCGATATAGCAATAATACTCATAACAGCAAAGATATTCGGCGAGATAGCCGAGCAGCTAAAGTTCTCATCACTTGTGGGAGAAGTTATAGCGGGTATAACCGTGGGGCCATTGCTCGGGCTTGTACATCCTAACGTATTTTTGTCACAGGTAGCGAGTTTTGGCATATTATTTTTACTGTTCCTCATAGGGCTAAACACAAAATTTGACGAATTCAAGAAGGACATCTATAGGGGAAGCTTTTTGGCTGTAGCCGGCGCGCTGATTTCCTTTGTTGCTGGCTTTATGATAGGATATGGCATTTTTAACAACATGGAAATAGGCATGGTTCTCGGTGCGGCCATGATTTCAACGAGCACTGCCATTTCCCTTCGTTCACTAATTGATATTGGTGAATTCCGCTCAACAGTCTATCAGAAACTTACAGCTGTGACATCTGCCGATGATGTGGTTGCTGTTCTTGCGCTGTCGCTGCTTACAACATACTTTACTTATGGCGTTGTGGAGATCTGGAAGATAGCGGCTTTGTTCTTTGCTGTGCTGGGATTCTTCTTTTTGATACTTACTGTCGGCTCCAAGTTTATGGCTGGCTTCCTGCAGATGTTCAGCAAGGCAAGGGACGACCAGATAATGCTTTCAATACCATTGGTCATTGTTTTTATCGTAGCCTTTGTTAGTGAGCATGTTGGTATAGCAGGAGTTATAGGCGCGTTCCTAATTGGAATGGCAATGAACAGGTCTCATTTGGCAGAAAGCGTTATAGCGCCAAAAATAAAGACTATCGGGTATGGGTTTTTCATACCTTTATTTTTCGCCTATTCTGCGCTTATACTGGATATTGGTGCACTTATTAGTTATTCGGGTATTATAATCCTTCTTGTTATTGCAGTATCATTTGCAAAACTTGTGGGCTGCGGTTTTTTAGGCAAAATCTATAATTTCGGGAAGAAAGAGCAGATTATGATAGGCATTGGGATGATACCACGTGGCGAATATTCTATAATAATTGCACAGGTTGCACTTACTGTGGGTGTGTTGACACAACAAATTTATACGATAGTTATAGCAGCAGTTCTGCTCACGATAATAATAACACCCATACTGTTCAAGTTTGTTCAGAACATGAAATAGTTTCTAGATCCTGACGGACTAATTGTATATTTAAATATTACCAATTAAGTAAGGAAAGTGATTTTATGGGATTGAGACCAGGAAGATGTTACAGAAACCACCAACGTCCGAATACACGTCAAAGCATACGAGTGCCCAAGAAGGGATATGTAAAGGGTGTGCCCAAACCAAAGATTACCGAGTTTGAACTTGGTACAAAGACAGATTATGATACAACACTTTTTTTAACAGCCTGCCGACCTGTTCAGATACGACATAATGCTCTTGAAGCAGCTAGAGTTGTAACGGTTCAAAACCTGGAAAAGGGCATTGGAAGGGGCAACACCTTTTTCCTAAAGATTCGTGTTTATCCACACCATGTCTTAAGGGAGAATGCCATGGCAACAGGTGCAGGCGCTGATAGATTTCAATCTGGTATGAGACAAAGCTTTGGAAAACCCATTGGCACTGCAGCACAGGTTGACAAAGGCCAGAAGATCATGGAAATTCGTGTCAACAAGAACAGTATTAATGTAGCAAAAAACGCCATGAAGAAGGCTGCATACAAGTTGCCTACTCCATGCAGGATTATTGTGGAATCAGTTGCAACTAAGTTCGACTCGGGGACAAGTACAATAGGCATGAACAAACAATTGAAGGCTTCTGCATAATTTCTTACTAAGGGTAAATACTGACTTGCTTATTCAAAACAAACTGTTACCTATAAAAACGCGCTCACACAAGTTTATTTATGCACGAAAAGCGAACGAACAGGATACTTGGCTTTACGTTTCTTTTTATGGGTGTTTTCTTCTTTGTTGTAGGGCTGCTGATGATAATGATGATGGGCTATACCTCGGCTCTACTGGCGACTTTTAGCGCTGCAGGCACAGGTCCTGGACCGCTAAGCGCAGGAATGGTTCTCGGGTGGCTATTTGCTTTTGTTACATTTGTTGCCGGACTGCTTTGTATAGTAAGTGCTTTTATATTCTTTTCGAAAAAGAAGTGATAATATGGTGAATTTTGGCGATGCTTTAGGAAGAGCGTGGAAATACTCAACAAATCTTAAGCGCCTTGGTGTCTTTACACTGTCGCTAATTATAGCGCTTGCTATAGTTTTATTGCCTCTGCTTTCTGTCCTCAATACCACGACTCTATCTATGATCGCGCTAAATTCTGTAAGCTTGCTTACTATGATTCAGTTTTTCACAATGCTCGCTGTTGGGATTGCTGTGGCACTTTTGATTTACATGTACGTCATACTTCTCTTCACACATAACTATGCTAATCACAGCCAAAAAGACGCTTCGCGTCGGTTTGTTTCACTTGGCAAGAGCGCCAGTTTTGCCAAATCGCGCTATCTTAGATTCCTTGGAGTTGTCATAGTAACGGGTGTTATAAGTGGCGTAGTTTCAATGGTGCCACTCATAGGCATCGTGTTTAGCATTATAGCTGGTCTTGTTTTCTTTTTTGTTCATCAGGAAGTAGCCGTAAGCGATAACAGTATTTCAAAATCGCTGACAAGTTCCTATGGATTATTCAGAAAGAACATACTCGACGTGATAATCACCTGTATCTTGGCAGCTATTCTTTCCGTTGTAATAGTACTCATATTTGCTATACCGATCTTTGTCGTCGGGCTTACAAGCGCGATTTCAGCAATAAGCACGGGCGGTTTCCTGCAGGTTCTGATGTCAAATTTACTGATTTTTGTAATAACTGGTCTTATTTTGCTTGTTGGCGTTTCGTTGGCAATATTGTTTAGCAACAGCATAAAGACTGATGTCTATATGCAGCTGAAGAAAAAAAGAAATTAGCTTCTTCAGGATAAAACCCTAACTAGCCGCAAGGCTAAAAAAGGTTTCATTTAGATAGGGTTAGCATGAGCGAGATTCTTGACAGGAAGACAATAAAGGCCCTTGGTGCCGATGCAAGACAGGATATAATGAAACTCCTGACCAAGCGACCTCATACGGCCAGCGAGATAGCAAAGGCAACAGGAAAGCACGTGACTACAATCACGGAACACCTTACGGTGCTGGAGAAGTCAGATCTTGTAAGAAAGAAAGACAGCACAAACAAGTGGGTTTATTACACTCTAACAGACAAGGGTGAACATCTTTTCAAGCCGCAATTCTATTCATGGGTTGTCGTATTTTCCTTGTCGATTGTTTTCATATTTGTCGGATTTTTGAGAATATTTAATAATAGCAGCATAGCATCTACCATGGCGGAAAAATCAAGCGATGTGCTAGCTCAGGGTGCGCCTTCAGTTGCAGGTGTTCCTATTACTGTACCCACAGATTACACAGGGTATTTTCTGATAGTTCTTGGCGTAATAGGAATAATTTACCTGGTTTACAGGAAGTACAAAAAATAATATGTTTCTTTGACTGGTAGCTACTTTCTTTACAAAGAAAGGAGTTACGCGTATCCAAAGTCTTCTGGCGTGGCTTCGAATTTTTCGTTGCGCTTTTCCTTTATCAGTTTTGCTAGAAGCCACAAAATCAGGGCAACAGATTTCTTGCCTTTGTTGTTGCATGGCAGAACTACATCAATGAAAGACGTGTCGTTGAAAGTATCAGCAAGCCCGATTATGGGGATGCGCATCTGTATGGATTCTTTTATTGCTTGCTTGTCTGCAGC
>DATDUC010000059.1:0-2207 GCA_035290545.1 archaeon
ACTGACATTGTGGTTTCTTATTTTCACACCATCTGCCAGCATAGCTTTTATGGCATCTGTCAGCTCATATTCGCCTCTCGGCGAAATGGGAATTTTCTTCAGATAGGAAAAAATATTTTCGTCAAATAAATACATGCCACAATTCACTAAGCTGGTTTTTGGAAGATTTGGCTTTTCCTCGAGGCCCACGACCCATTCGTCTTTGGTTTCTATTACACCATATATTTTAGGGTTTTCTGAAGAAAAGGAGCTCATAGCATTCTCGTTTAACTTGGAGATGTTTTCTATGTCTTCTTTTCCGTAGACGTCGTCACCATACATCACTATGAATTTTCCCTTTATTCCTTCTGCCTGAAGCAGAGCATGGCCAGTTCCCAGGGGCTCGTCCTGAAAACGAAGCTGGACTTTTTTGTTGTTAAGGAAGTGACTTATTATGTCACGTTGATTTTCATTTACAATTATTATTATCTCATCACAGAAATCAAGAAATTCGCAGGCCCATTGAAGTATAGGCTTGTTAGCAACAGGCAGCATTCCCTTACTTGTTGTTAATGTGAGAGGTTGCATTCTTGTGCCCTTGCCAGCGGCTATGACTACGGCTTTCATGCTCAATTCAACTCCGTTGATTGGCATCTTGATGAGCTTTGCTCAATCGAAGATACAACCTTTCTCCTTATCCCAACAGAAAGCTTGACCAAAGAGGAAGTTCCCACTTTCATACAACCTTTCTTTCAGACAAATGCTTAAATATGACTATTAAAAGATTTTTAGTAGTACTAATATAATATTCTTAGTGGTAAGTATGCACGTAATAAAGGAAGAACATGGAAGGCTTTTCTCTATAGATGCGGCGGAGAAACAGCTGTTTTCTGGAATAGCCCTGCGGATAATGAAGATTTTGGCAGAACGAGAAAGCTATCCAAAGGACATTGCTAATCAGCTTCGCCTAGAGGAGCAGAAAGTATACTATCATATCAGACAGCTGGAGAAAAAAGGATACATAACTCTTGTGAGAAAGGAGGAACATGGCGGAGCTCTGGCAAAAATATATTCTGTCAGTAGTCCGGCGTTTTTTATAAAATTCGAGAATTTTCATGAGGTAAATCGAGTTCCACATAAGTCGGACATGGAACCCTTCATACATAACGGCTTACTAGATGCTAAAATAATTGTCGGCTCACCGGATCCCCACGGACCTGAAAAGGCAAGGAGCAGGGACGTAACCTTTGCCGTTGATCTTGCTTTGTTCCTTGGAACATTTCTCAATAAAGTTGAAGCATTGTCTGTTTTAGAAGACAAAGACGTTCACGGTCACGACCTTACCAGTAACCTGATAGTAATCGGCGGCCCTGTTACAAACAAGGTTACAAAGATGGTTAATGATAAATTGCCTGTCAAATTTGATGCAAAGAAAAATATAATGTCCAGAAAAAAAGTTTACAAAAAAGACGAGTGTGGTTTCATTGCCAAAGCTGACAATCCGTTCTGTCCAGGCAAAAAGATAATTGTTATAGCTGGCAAAAGATATAGCGGCACAAAGGCGGCTGTTATAGCTTTCATAAAAAACTTTGATTTGATTGAAAAAAGAAATTATCTTATTGTCGAGGGACTTGACAATGATGGCGATGGCGAAATAGACGACGTCAGAATTTTAGAGTGATACTTGCTCATAGCCGTGTTCTTTTGCAGTTTTAACGAGAGCATCTGCTTTTGGGTGGTCAGTATAAACCGTTAAGTCTGACCTGTCATGATGAGTTTCTATTATTCCAACTTGTCGCCCTTCTACACCAACATCTTCTACGTGAGGATCAAAGTCACGCCAACCATAACCATGAGGCAGATCACTACAACGACTTTTACTAAAGAACTCATTTATTAACTGACGTCTGTCGTCCATTGCCTGAAGCACACCGCATGCATATTCTGCAAAAGCAGACACTCTAGGCCAATTTTTTAAAGTAACAAATAGTTTAGGACAATATTCTCTCGGTGATACATCTTTGTGAAGATTAACCACAGGCATTTAACTAACCTCTTCTTCCTTGGCCTTCTTCTCTACTTCCTCTTCTATGTCAAGAGCTTCGGCCATTTCCTTGTAGCGGTTGCGTATGGTGACTTCAGTCACGCCAACCACGTCTGCCACCTCGCGCTGCGTCTTGCGCTCGCCTTCGAGAACGCTTGCTATGTAGATCGCAGCAGCTGCGCAG
>DATDUC010000060.1:0-4642 GCA_035290545.1 archaeon
TGATACTTGGCAGCTATGCTCCGGAGGGAAAGAGTTTGCTCGCTTTAGCTGGCAGGACGCCTGTAAAAATTTCCGCGGAGAATGGACCGATTGACATCGGCGATTATTTGACTTCATCGTCACAGCCTGGAATAGCTATGAAGGCCACAGAGCCTGGCGTCGTTATTGGACGGGCGCTTGAGACCGGAGGTGCTGACAAGATTGAAGTTCTGGTTGGCACGAAGGAGAGCAATTTCGTTGGTGACATAAACGCGCGGCAGGAGCAGATTGATAAGCTTACCCGGCAAAACCAGCAGATACGGGAGCGCATAAGTGTTCTTGAGGCTATTCTTTCTAAAAAGGGATAGACAGACAAGGCGTTCGTATTTTGTATCCTCTTTGTGATTGACAATCCCTTTAAATTATTTTCTTTCTAATTTTGATTAATGAAATTCGACAAAGTTTATGTTGGTATAATAGTAGTGCTTATTCTTGTTATTGGTTATTTGGTTATGCAAGCACCTATTATGGGCAACCAGCAGACTGCATCCAGCACCATCAAGCAAATATACGATTTGCAGTTTGAGACAAACTCGGAAGTGCTGGCAGTGAACGATACTAATGGCATATACAAGATGGTTGTACGTTTCAATGACCCTACCGGCAAGTCGACAACACAGGATATTTTTGTCACAAAGGATGGAAAGCTCTTTACGAATACACTTGTAAGTTCTGACTCTTACTTATCGTTCCTTAACACAGAAAAGAATTTTGCAGAATGCCTGCAGATAAAGGGCGTGCGCATACTCGGACAGGCAAATGACACGGCAACGCTGCAGCAGATTCAGGCACTTGGAACCTATGCCTATAAGATATTTGTTTCCTGTGATGGCACTAACGAGGCGGCATGCCAGCAGATTGGCATCACAAAGTACCCGACAACAGTTTATAATAACACGGCCTACACCGAACTTTACACACCGGCTTTCTATTCGCAGCTCACGAATTGCACCATAGGTGCCTGATTTTTTCTTAATTAAACATTTATTACTCTACCTACAATATAGTTTCATGAAGTACGTATTTCTGGCAATTTTATTGTTTGCGAGTGTCGCGACAGCACATACAGTGACGATGAATTTTGCTCTAAATGTTGGCGGCAATAACAATACCATACGCGTTAACGACACTACTTACAGCGGAAATGTGGCGAACTCTTCTGTCATGCTTCTTATGCATTTGGACAACTCCACGCTCGATTCGTCTGCTTATGGGAACAATGGTATTGCCGGTGGCGTTAACTGCACCGGTGTTGTTGGCAGGGCAAATGGCGCGTGCAGCTTTGATGGAATTGATGATAATATAACGATAGCACATTCAAGCACAATTAATTTGTCTTCGCAGCTGAGCGTTTCTCTCTGGGTAAAATTGAACCAGCTCAAGAATCACAATTTTCTTGTTGCAAAGGGCTATGATAATTCAGAAAATTATGAAATATATGTTAATAGCGCAGGACAAGTCATGGGTGAATGGAAATTTGCTTCTGGAAGAGCTACATGTGTTAATTCTGTTGATACTCTACAAACAGATGTGTGGTATCATATTGCAGTGACCTACAACAATTCTGTCTGCAAAACATACATAAACAGCGTCCTGAAGAATGAATCATTTATTTCGGGAGACTTTCAAACTAATTCACGACCGCTAATCATAGGCGGTGAGGAGGATCCTGGTGGCGGATTCATCAGTGCTCGTTTTGCCAATGGCACGATTGACGAAGTAGTTTTATGGAAC
This sequence comes from archaeon, assembly GCA_035290545.1. GTDB lineage: Archaea > Aenigmatarchaeota > Aenigmatarchaeia > GW2011-AR5 > GW2011-AR5 > GW2011-AR5. The sequence goes on from DATDUC010000060.1 coordinate 1,774, forward strand.
AGGTCACTTTCTTCTGAGGAGGTTTACAGTCTTTATAGTTATGGATTGTCAGAGCCGACGAGCCTTACCTTCACAAGCATGAGCAAAAATTATATTTCATCTTCCCGGGCAAATACAACAACTGCGCTTGTTTCAGCAGGCACGCTACTTAACATGCGCATGAATAACAGCTACAATTCAACTCACTATCTGATGCAGGTAACACAGGATAACACAGACAACAGAATTCTTTTTGCTGTCACGAACGGCAGCTACACTGATGTTGAAAACAAACTTAGTATGGTTAATGCTTTCCGCATGGTTTCATCAACTTTTGGAAATTTCATCACGACGGCGCCGACAGTGTTTCCACTTTTTATCCGTCTTGAATATACTGCTATAGACATAGACAGCCGCATAGATTGGTCAGGAACTGGACAGCTACGCATAAAGAACAATGGCGTTAACAACAGAAACATACCTAATCTGACTTTGGAAGTGGTAAGGTAATGAGTAAAAATAATTTGAGTAGATCGGAACGTGGACATTTCCTTAACAAGGGCCAGGCAGAGCTCGTGAGCCACGCTATTCTTGTTGGATTCAGCATGTTTCTTATATTTGTAATCATCACGACCTTCACTAACGTAAAAAAAGATTACCAGACGTTTGTCGGCGGAAGTGAAATAAGTGAGATGTGTTTTGTCATGCGCGGCGCAATCGAGAAAGTGTACAACCCGACGGATTACAATCTTTCAACCAGTACATTGCTGGGAAGCATGCAGACACGCCTGCCGGACAGAATAACTGACATAAACTACCGGGCCACTTTTTTCAACAAGACGATAATCATAGAATCCTTTGGTGCTAAAATCAACAACACTTGCAAAATCGGATTTGATGCCAACTACAACGGCTCGACTTCAGGCGGGCTGACAAGATTTTCGTACACGAAATTCACTAACGGAACAGGTGTAATAGAGATGGTAAAGCTATGATAACTAAACGCGCGGGAAGTAAGGACTCAGATAATGCTGTGTCCTTTAACTTAGTTAAAAAACAACAGGCGCGAAAAAATAAACCCTTTACATTAGCTAGTCGATGCCATACCCAGAAAGGAATCATGCAGATAGATTACATAGTAGCTGTCGGAATGTTCATAATTGTGTTTGCTCTTGTGCTCCAGTACGTTTCAAACTACTTTTCTACTGTTGGTGATTCCACAAATATACGTGTCATGACCGCACAGGCAACAGGACTACTCAGCGTTGTGGAACGCGGATACTATCCTGATAGCTGGCCACAAACAGCTGCAAATGATTCATCTGTTGTTCTGCTGTTGCATTTGGACAATTCCACAATAGATGCGACGCGCTACGGCAACAACGGAACGATAACCGGAGCGAACTGCAGCGCGGCTGTTTTAGGAAGGCTTGATACCGGATGCAGCTTTGACGGTATAAATGATTACATAGAGATATCTGCTTCAGGAAGTCTAAACGTCAGAAAAGATGTTACTATAGAAGCATGGATATATCCATTGGCCGGCTTCACAAACGATTATGGTGCAATTGTTTATGCCGGTGATGATGGAAATTCATATAATCTTGTTACAACTATAACTGATGGAAAATTACGAGCGTGGTTTGGCGGAAATACTATTGATTCTAATACGTCTTTGCAGTCAGGAGCATGGAGTCATGTTGCAGCGACTTTTGACAACACAACAATCAAGCTTTACATAAACGGAGTCCTTGACAACTCTTCTTCGGCAAGTGGAAGCATAGTCACAGGAAGAGCTGTTACGATAGGATCTGTTAACGCTCATAATGATTATTTTTTCAACGGCACGATAGACGAAGTCATTGTATGGAACAGGACTCTCAGCGCGGATGAAATCTATAATCACTGGGCTTATGAAAATCTTATTGACCGCATTGGCTTAATGACAAAGGCTTATCGGTTTTATGTCACCGTTAACAACACACAGGGCTCCTTGAAGAACCAGAGCGACACTGTCAGGAATCTTGCGAATGAACTTATCTTAGTAAACTATACTGATCTTGGCATTGCTGCTGACGTGCCTTCGACATTTGTCATTGACAACAATAATGCACCTGCGGCGTATCAGATAAACAGAACTATTGTGATATTCAACACATCAATAGATTCTAACGCCGACAAGACCTTTACTGTTTACTTTGACGATGCCAGCAATTTTGCCGAAAAGTCTACAACAATGTCGGGTTCGGACAACCTTTCGGAAACATGGACACCTGCGGAGACAATATCCATTGTTCAGTACAGGAAGTTGCTTTTCCTTAACAACTCCAACTACACACGCGTGAAAAATGCGACGCAGCTGCCGCGTGATTTCAGCATAAAGCTTGTGGACACCGGTACGAACGCTAACATACTTAATTTCGGACCGACTACACCTCCTGCTGGAAACGTTGTGTCATTCAGACGCTTTGTTTTATACCAGAACAGCACAGGCGCTATGAGAAGGGGACGCGTTACTATACAAACATGGTAATCATTATGAGACACATAAAAAATAATTCCAGCCGCGGATATATCTACACGTTGGAAGTGATGCTTGCTATTGCTACAATAATGGCTACATTGGTTTTGGTGTTCAGCACAACGCCTGAGGAGCCTGAGACTGATATAGCTGTCATAAAACAAACGGGCTATGACATACTATATTATATGGATCAGACAGATGATTTGCGAAACGCTGTCTCAAGAGGGTCAGTAAGCTCGATAGATGCGAACCTGACAGCTATGTTACCTTCGAATGTGCTTTTTGACGCAGCCATCTGCACAACTTCTTGCGTATCGGTTTCGATACCTGCCAACAGAACTGTAGTCACCGTTGACTACTACATAA
>DATDUC010000061.1:0-5108 GCA_035290545.1 archaeon
ATTTCTCTTATTTCGTTCTTGCTTTCCGGCGGCTATCCGGAAGTAGGTAAAAACGCTGCGCTGGAAAGCAAGAACGAAATAAGAGAAATGTTGCGGGAATCAGATCTTGTTTTTGTTACGTGCGGACTCGGAGGCGGAACAGGAACTGGAGCTGCGCCAGTCGTAGCTTCTCTGGCTAGAGAGCTTGGTGCTATTGTGATTTCCGTTGTAACATTACCTTTCAAGCTGGAAGGCGCGAGAATCATAAAGGCTGAAGCAGGTCTGGTAACACTCAGACAGAGCTGCGACACAGTAATAGCCATTGAAAACGAAAGATTGCTCAAACTGGCTGGAAACAAGCCACTAAGAGAGGCCTTTGCATTGGCAGATGATTTGATAGCTACCATGATAAAGGGCATTACCGAGACTATATCAGAACCGTCTCTTGTGAACCTGGACTACGCTGATGTACGCACAGTCATGCGCGCCGGTGGTGTCGCTGCGATAGGCGTGGGCACATCAGAATCGCCTACAAGGGCACGCGATGCGGTTACCGCTGCATTGAACAATCCACTCATAGATGTTGACTATCAAGGCGCGAGCGGCGCGCTTATTCAGGTGATAGGCGGCAACGACATGAAGATGGAGGAAATAAATGCCATAGGCGAGATCGTTCAGAGCCAACTTGACCCTACAGCACAGGTCATGTGGGGGGCACGTATTTTACCGGAGTTCAACGGCAAGATACAAGTCATAACCATTATCACAGGTGTAAAATCTCCATACATAATGGGACGACAGAACGAATCGTCTGATAAACTGGCTGAAGACGAACTGGGAATTTCGGTGATAGGCTCGAAAAAATTCAGCCTACCTAAGACGGATAAAAAGCCAGGTCCAAACAAGGACAGATTTCACTGACCACACCCCAAAGATAGGCAGCTGCTTGCGTGTCGCTTTCTGCGTTATGAGGCAGCTGCCGACTCTTTCTTTTAACCCTTTTTCTTGGGAAGAAAAAGCGCTACCGGAAAAAGAACATATTATTATTTTAGAAAAAGCGCTACAAGCAAGAACTTCGTTCTTGCTGTACAGTATTTGCACGCAAATGCTTGTACCGGAAAGAAGAACATATTAGATTTTTGGCTCACTGACGTTCGCAGAAAAAACTATTTCTTTACTCTTACACCAATTCGGTAAGTTGTTCCTGGTGAATCTACATTGTGCGCTATTTGGCCCTGGATTCCTATGTGTGACGTTAGTTTCTTGCCTACGGTCAGTTCGTGGACAAAGTAATCAGGATCACTGTAGTTCCAGTTATACTGTGACCAATGCTCTGCATAGATGCCACGCCAGGCGTAGTCTACATATGTCTGGAGTGTTGTCTGTCTCATTTTTTCTTCGGTGTTGTAGCAAAATGGCGTGACCCTTACGTTGCCAGATATTTTTTGGCCTGCGAATTTGGCTTTTGTGTCGTATTTTACGCCGAAACGAAATCTTGTAGGCTTGCCAGTGGTATAGTTTATTTCTGCCTGACCGCTGACATTTTTCCAAAACCCTTCTTTTGCAACAGGTTTTCTAATAAAAACTTTTCCGAAATACTCTACAGGTTTTTCCTGTCCTCCGTAGACGTCCATGAAAGTATCTATTTTAAACGGGCCGTCGTAGCCGCCGGAGACGCGAAGCAGAACATTTTCCTTTGGATCTGCTGCCTTTGCCAGCTCTAAGGAGCCTTTTAGCGTCTGGGCAGATGCTTCGCTACTTAACAATGCTGTTGTTGCGAGTCCAATTATATAATGTGTTTTTCTCATTTTCATCAACGTTTACGATAGCAGATAAAAATAAAAAGAAGTTTAATCAAGAATTTGCTGGCACTGGAAAAACTAGTAGTAATTCAATCTTCTTCTGGATGAGCTATGGAAACTTTACCTTGACCGGAGACAGTTGTGATGTATCCTAGCTGTTCTTCCTGTGACTGCCTTATTGTTCTAAATTCTCTGAAAAACCTTAATCCGGTTTCGGTTAGCTCTAGATGGTTATCATTGATAACAAAATAACCCCTTTCAAGAATGTATCTTACCTGACAGCCATTAAGACCCATATCAAATAGGTTGTCTTCTGTTAATACCTCTCCTTTGGAATTTATTTCAATTGCCTTTCTTACGGCTTTTGCGGCAGCAGCATTGTGGGAAATATGCATACGGTAACCATTGGTACCGGTAGGGGTTTCAGTTAATTCTTCTGTTGCAGTAGAATCATTATATGGCATGTGAGCGGATTTAGATTTTATGATTTTAATATAGAACTCAACAGGCCCGTCATCTTCTCCGACTATGCTATAGGTTCCAAAGCCAACGTTTCTTAGAAAATTATTTTCTTCGAGTTCGCGAAGTGCTCTTAGAATAACGAGACGGGGTCTGTGAGCATAGGTAATGGCTTCCTCTGTAGTTATTTCTCCGTCATGGGCAGCTGCATAATCGAATAGCCTTATAGTTAGTGGAATTCTTTTCATTTCATTGCCTCTATAAATCTCACATAAAGTCTTGATTTATTTATAATACAAATCGTGATTCTTTTGATTTACAAGGAAATTGCGATTTAGTTTCAGTGAACATGCATGGCTCTTCTGCATTGCCATGGGTCGCTAAGCGGTCTCCTGTGTTCTACTCTTTCCATGACCTCTGGTGTAAGATCTACACATGCTCTGTTCTCTCGAAGGTAAAGCTCTTCTACCATGTATGCTATTTCCGGCTCTGTTATTATGCCATTGTCGATTAGCTCTTGTCTTTTTACAGGCCTGCCTTTTCTGGAAGTCATTATATATGCAATAGTATTTTCTATAGTTCTTCCTGACGGAACTTTCTGGTCATGCGTTTCTTTTTTATAAGTAGGAATAATTGCTTCAACACCGGTGAAACTGCTGTTTCCAAATTTGACTACATTGTAGCAGGAACCGCACCTTTCAAGGTTCCCATCCCTCTCCAGTTCTCTTAGGGCAAATCTAACGTAAAGTGGTGACATTCCTGTATAGCTTTCACCGTCATTAATGGTTATACTACCCTTTCTCGTTGCATATTCTAATAATTTTTCTACAAAGGGGTGTCGTTCTGGCATTTGAATATGATAAATAAAGTTTATTTATACACCCAATTCTGTTTTTTAAACGTTCGCTTCTAATTGAATTTATGGCAAAGGTAAAAGAGGAAACAGTTAAACATGTGGCAGATTTGGCACGCCTAAAACTTACTGCTTCTCAGCTCAAAAAAATGCAGAAAGACCTTGATGATATACTAACAGCTTTCAGAACTTTAGACGAGGCGCCTACGGCAGAACCTTCTTTTCAGCCAATTCCCATGGAGAATGTGCTGCGGGAAGATGCGCCGGAAAACTGCCTCACTAACGAGGACGCCCTCAGGAATACAAAACATAAGGAAAAAGGATTCTTCAAGGGACCAAGAGCGTCGTGATTAATTATGCAGTTCATTTCCGTAAAAGAAGCGATGAAACAGGGCTCTGGCAGCGTGTCAGTGCGCGGCTGGGTTTACCGTGTGCGCGGCAGCAACAAAATGATTTTTATCGTGCTCCGCGATTCTTCTGATATTATACAGTGTGTCATTAATCGCGAAAAAGTTAGCGCGGAAAAATGGGCAGATGCTGAAAAGCTACTGATAGAATCTTCTATTGAAATTAAAGGAAACATAAAAGAGGACAAGCGGGCTCCTACAGGATATGAGATTGACGTTTATGAATTCAATGTTGTGCACTTTGCCGAAGCTTTTCCGATAGCAAAAGACCAGTCCACTGAATTTCTGTTGGATGTGCGCCATTTGTGGCTGCGCTCGCGCAAAATGACAGCCATAATGAAGATACGCAGCACTGTAATCGGCGCAATACACAAATTCTTCAGGGAACGCGGCTACCATGAGTTCACCCCGCCTATATTTTCTCCAACTGCATGCGAAGGCGGGTCAAGTTTGTTTGAAGTAAAGTATTTTGATGACAAGGTCTATCTGACACAGAGCTGGCAACTTTATGCAGAGGCTGCTATATTTGCACTGGAAAAGATATACGATGTTTCGCCTACATTTCGCGCAGAAAAAAGCAAGACGTCAAGACATCTCACAGAATTCTGGATGGCTGAAATGGAAGCTGCGTGGATGGAGCTGAACGAAGTAACGGAAGTAGCGAAACAAGAAGTTGCTTTCATTGTTCAGGAAGTTTTGAGGAATAATCTTGAAGACCTGAAAATAATAGGAGTTGACATAGAACACTTGAAAAAGCAGGTTCTACCTTTTCCTACGATTACCTATGATGAGGCTTTACATATACTAAAGGAAAAAGAGGGTCTTGATGTTGAATGGGGAAAAGACCTTAGAACAATAGAGGAAGACATGTTGATGAACAGTTTTGAGACGCCAGTTGTAATTACAAACTATCCAAAGGATGCAATGGCTTTCTATAAACCCGCTGACCCGAAAAAACCTAATACGACTTTGAACTTTGACATGATTGCTCCAAGAGGATATGGCGAGATAATAGGCGGCTCGCAAAGAAGCACTGATGTAAAGGACATGATTGAACGGCTCAAAAAAGACGGGGAAAATGTTGAGACTTATGACTGGTATTTTGATCTCAGGCGCTACGGTTCTGTCCCTCACTCCGGATATGGCGTCGGTGTGGAAAGGGTTGTTGCGTGGATATGCGGACTGGATAACATAAAGGACGCAATACCATTTCCAAGAACAATGCTCAGGAAAGCACCATAAGTAAGGCGGAAAGTTCTACTGTTTTTTGCCTTATTGATAAAACTTAAACCTTGACAACACAATAATCTAATGAAATATGACATTTCTGTCCACGAGTTTCTAGAGCAGTCTCATTCTGGGTGCATTGACTACAGTGATTTCATTCTCAGCTATCTGGAGGATCTAAAAACTGTTAGTAAAAGGTTACGCCTTATGCAGTGTATTTCTAACATGTTGGTAAAGCCCCAACATGACCTTTACGGACTTCCCTTTACGGTAAAAGATAATATTTGTACAAAGGGCATGCAGAGCTCAGCAGGATCGAAAATACTTGAAGGCTATATCCCGCCGTTTGATGCCACGGCTGTTTCTCGTGTCAAAGAAGCT
>DATDUC010000062.1:0-16058 GCA_035290545.1 archaeon
CAATCGTGCCGCAGTCAGCATCATCAGCCGGTGCCTGCTCACTGCCTGCCCCGTTGCATTCCCTGCATGTTCCTGTATCAGTTCCTGCGCCGTAGTTCGTGCAGCTCGAGCACGCGCATGTCGCATATTTACATGTTCCGCAAGTAGCAACTGTTGAGTCACCATACGAAGTGCAGTCACCTGTGTTCGCGTCCTTGCAATCATTTATGCCCTCGCATCTGCCTGATGTCAAATCAGCATAATCACGCAGCTTGCAGTAGTTTGTTCCTGTTGGTGATGCACTTCCTTCAGTAAAGTAATAATTCAGTCCATCGCAGTCAATTGTGCCGCACCCGCTGTCGTCAGAGCCTGGACAAGCGCCGACGCTGCCTGTGTTCTGCCCGCCATAACTTCCGCAGCAGTACCATGAGTTTATCGTAGTATTAAGTACTGTTATATTATTTCTTGTTCCGGTTATGTACAAAAGTTTGATAGTGTTTCCGGCTGCAAGCGTGTCGCCCCACTGCGGCGCTGTTGAACCTGTCGCTGTTGCAACTGCCTCTAATGCAGTCCTCATGTCCTGGAAATAAGTGCGCTTGATAGCCGAGCCTGCAGCAACAACAGAATCTGTCCATGAATAGGCAGACAGTCCGACATTTGCCCTTATGGCATTTATGTAAGTTCTTAGCTCATCCATATCGGATTTTCTGATTGTTGTTGGGTTGTTGTCTGTCCATGCAAGAGCTGATGACGACAGCGCTACGAATACCAGTGCAACGATTTTAAGTTCTGTTTTTACTCTCATTTTTCAACCTTCTATATGAATGTCGTATCTATCCTCAGCCAGTCAGTGCTGTTGCAGCCATAGAAGTGCTTCTCAGTTATGTTGTAGAAAAGCGTTCCTTCTGATGCTGAATTGCATGTAGGCGTGGCGCGCGGTATAAGTCTCAGGGTTCCGTTGACCTCCAGTGTCTGCACAGGTGTAGCTGTTCCAATGCCGACGCTGCCGGTACTTAGAATTCTCATTCGTTCCGTATTCACATCATCTAACGCTGTGTAGAATTGCAAATTACTATCAGCTTGAGCCGCACTCCCATAAGCACTATCTCTTCCCGCTACAATAGCCCCTGCATTTCTTAATGAATTAAGATAGAACTTCATCCAAGCATTAGGAACTAAAGTTGTCCCGCCATCCGTTGTGGCAAGATTTTTAATAATCAAACCGTCGCCTGTGGAAGTTGATACATCAACGTTAATATCCAACTTCGCCCCCGGACTTGTCGTCCCGATGCCGACGCTGCCTGCTGCGACTATCAATCCGCCCTGTGTAATATTCAACCCGCTTGGAAATGTATAGAGTCCTGAGCCAAATGTTCCTGCTGTTATGTTTGCAGCCGGCAGTGAAGTTGAGCCGCTTGTCATCGCTGTGCCGTTGATAAGTAAACCAGAAGCGTTGATGACGCCGTTGACATCTAATTTGAATGTTGGCGTTGCTGTTCCGATTCCAACATTGTCCGTCAGTGTAGACGGATAAATATTTCCAGACGCTCTGTCCCATCCTGTGCCAGTCCCTTCGCGTATCGAAAACATTAGGTTGCCTTCTTCTGATACTCTTGCAGGAAGAACCTGGCTTGGATTGCTCGTGTTCGCGCCGTAAAGTATGGAGACATTTGTATTGGCGATTCCTGTGAGCTGCGAGCCGTCGCCGAAAAAGTTGGTCGCATAAACGTCGCCTGTTATATTAGCGTTGCCTGCCACCGTGAGAAGCTGGCTCATTACTGTCGTTCCTATCCCAACATTGCCGCCGGATGGAACAAGAAATATGTTGCCAGGTGTGCCTGTGATGTTAAGCAGTGTAACAGTGCCGTTCTCTATTGCAAAATCTTTTGCATATACAGGCAGTGCAAACAATAAAACCACTAAGAGCAATAGCTTTTTCATTCAATTTTCCCCCATAAAATATTTTTCATCATATTATCAACCAAGTGTTATTATTACATCCCCGCCCTCTGTTACTTTTAATGAAGTGTCCGATGATGTCATTTTTGTGCTTCCAGCAACTTCGAATTTTGCTGAAGGATTTAATGTGCCGACGCCGATGTCATTTCCACTCTGATAGATTATAGAATTGCTCAGTGTGGTGGCATTTCCGAAATAAGAAACGTATCCTGTGGTTCCGTTGCTTGAAACGTTTGCATTTGCAGCGCCGATTCCTGTAAGACCAGATCCGTCACCGACAAATGCTGTAGCTGTCACAGTGCCTGAAACATCCAGTGCAGTATTCGGATTAACTTTTCCAATTCCGACTTTGCCATCTGATGTTATTCTCATCCTGTCCACGCCATTGGTGAAGAGAGCAAGCGGATGGTTCTTTCCTGTTCCAATGCTCACTCCTGCTGCATTGTCGCCGGCAAGCGTGCCAAGATAAACACCAAATGAGCCTGATCCTGAAGACGTGCCGTTTGTAACATTTAGTACAGTCATGCCGCCGGTCGATGTTCCCTGAACTATCATGGTCTTGCCCCAGCTAGTACTGAGCGTCGGCCCTGCAGGATTATTAAAGAGAAAGGCAAATTCGTTTACGCCTGAGCTGCTTCCGCCGCCCCTCATTCTTAGTGCATAGTCGCCCCACAGTTCCATGACGACATTTGAAGATACATAGTAGTTTGTGTAATTGTAACGCGGGTCGTTCATGTATCTTGTGTCAAGAGTACCCCAGCCAGGGTCGGCGCCATAGGAGAATTCTATCTGCCTTGTCCTTACTGACTGGTCAACTGTAAGCGTGCCGCCCCTGCCATAACCGGTTCGCTGCAACCTCAGTCCGCCGTATATTGTCTGGTCGCCTGTCTGTGTTATTGGAGTGTCCTGATATTCGCCCAGCACACCGCCGGTGTTTAGCTGGACAGAATCAAAATAAGCAAGGTTGGTGCCAAAGGAATCAAGCTCGACCTTGATGTAATCTGATGTTGTCAGCGTCGGTTTTGTAGTGAACTGGCCTTTCAACTGTCTCCAGCCGGCTGTGCTTGACTGTTGTATTGTAAAGCTGGAGAAAAGTGCGCTTCCTGTGACATTCATTCGCGCCATTGTACTGCCGCCGGCATTCACCCACACGCCAATGCTGTAGGTTTTGTTTGGCTGTAATTGATATGACCAAAGGGTCTGTGTGATTTTGCCAGGCGGAATTAATTTAAGCGAGTTGTATCCCTGATAAATATCACTGCCGATTGTATAGGTATATGGAGCATACCAGTATACGTTGGCCACGTTACCTTCGTATGACCAGCCGTCAGGAGCATATCCACCGTATGTGCCGCCGCTGAACATTCCTGCAGTGCTGAACGATTCAAAGCCACCGTTCTTTATCAGGTTGGAGAAGTCCTGCGCTATCGTTCCGCCAGTAAAGGAGAACTGCTGGGTGTTCGGGTCGTATGACAAGTCCTGTGAGCTGCTGCCTGTTTTTCCAAAGCGGATGAAAGCAGGGCTGCTACCAAGAATACTGAGCGAGCCGTTTATCTCAACACCGCTGCTGAACGATATCGGATTTGTTGTGTTGCTGTAATTATATATTATGGAACTCTGTCGTGAGAGGTTGGTGGGTTGCTCAAAATCGTAGAATGTTATAGCAGGCGAATGTGCTGCTACTTGTAGCGGCGCTGTGAAGACAAACTTTCCTTTTCCTCCAGCAAGCGTTGGGTCAAATGATATGCTTTCCGCGCCGTCGTCGTCCGTATAGCCAAGCACAATCATCCCGCTGTTTCCCGTGCTATTTGTCACATAAAGAGTGCGCGTGACATTTATGAATCCGTTTGTCGTATCGACAAACAATACTGTAGTCCCTACAGAAAGATTTTTCAGCACCGTAAGGTTGTTAGTTATCATTAAGTTAGATGCGTTGGCATTGGTAAAAGAAATGCTACCAGAGCTCTTGAGCACATCTGTAAGCTGTGAGCCATTGCCTATGAAATATTGCGCTGTCACGTTGTTGCTAAGGACATTTAGATTTCCTAATGTGTCCAAATAAGCAACAACATTTCCCGAAGCATCGTGCCACTCTGTCAGGTTGGAAGTCTGGCCAGTGATTGATTTTATTATGAATGATGGTGTAGTGGTGCTGGATGCCAAGGCGAGTTCAGATACATTTGCCCTGAACGCATAGGGCACCGAGCCAATCTGGTAGCGTGGTGAAAGCGTTTCGCCGCTGGTCACGATTTCAAGAAAAGAATTCTGGCCAAATGAGGTGTTTATTGGATTGACGCTGCCTAACAACGTAGAGAAGATGCCGCCACTAACTGTCACAAGCTTGTTTTCCTGCCACAGGATAGCACCGCCGCTTGCCTGGTTGTAAATTATGAATGTCATGTTGAACTCGCCGGCCTGAGCATTATTATTATTGTCGGTCAGCTTGCCCTGGAAATCTATCAAAGTAGGTATAGCGTAAGCGGGTAAAGCGAGTACAATAAGAGCAGCCAGCACCTTGAGTAAGACTGGCGCTGATATTATTTTCTTAACGCTCATTTTTTCTTCACCAGTTTCATGTTGCCGTAGATAGTGATGTCTATTTTGTTTTCAGCTCTGAGAATGTAACAGTACTTAGAAGCGGTAGTGACGCATACCCCTGCCTGTTTCGCCACCTCGTAAATTGGCGCAGCATCGTTGCTTATAGAAGACAGTACCCTTTCCTTTAGCTCCAAATACTCCCCGCCTCTTAAAAACGCACTTTTTACTAAATGTAATTGTTTCGACTCACTATATATAGTTAATCTTAATCGTTAAGGTTAGAAATTAAGGCTAACCCTCAGCAATAGCGGCAAAAAAACCCCAATCAGCTATTTATTTGGGCCGAAATAATACCTATACATGGACTACACAAGGCAGGTTGTGCTCGTAACAGCATTATTCATTATGTTTTTTGCCGTAGGTAATGCAGCGCCTTTGATGTTTGACCCGCTTCCGGCAAACGACAGTTACTTCGGCCGTGGCTCTGTTTATTTTTATATTAACATAACCAGCGCCAGCCTTGATACAAACAACGTATGGTTATCTTTGATATCAGAAGATGCGTACATGAACAATGAATCCTGGGACAACTACACCATGCAGTGCACCCAGTATGCAACAGACAACTGGATATGCACAAAATCCGTTTCCTTTTCAATAGCAGGCAGCGATACATTGGAATTTTTCTATTTCACCGCAAAGGATACTGATTACGGAAATTTAGGAAGTCCGACAAGCCCACTGAGATTCAAGATAGACCGAACCCCGCCCAAGATAACATTTATTCATCCAAAGAACTATACCTATGTTTTCGGAAATACAACGCTTAATATTAGCGCCATTGACGAAGTTTCCGGTCTGAATTTGTCATCAACACAATTCTCTACGGGCTCGGCATGGTCTCCTATGGTGGGTATGACAGGTTACCTCAACACCTATCCCTATGCAAACAACCAGCTCATAAGCGTAAAAGTGCGCGCTGCTGACAATGTGGGCAACTACAACACGGATGAAGTGAATGTCACTATAGATAACGAGATACCATTGCTCTTAGTGACTTCACCAGCGTCACACGACATACTAAATGATGATGAATTGTTTTCAGTTAATGTCAGCGACCAATTTTCCGGTGTCAATACAACAAGAGTTACATATTTCATAAATCAGACCTATCCACTTGCCTGCTCTGGAAATGTCTGCAGCGCTACAGTGAAGACAAAAAATTTTGCCGATAATGATTACAACATAATATTCACTGTCTACGACCTTGCCGGCAACTCCAATTCTTCCGTTGTGTCCGTAACCTTCCGCAACTCCCGTCCATTCGTAACACTAACACCAAAGAATTATGCAAAGGACAGCATAACATTTACCGCAGCAATCACAAGGCCCGGCGGCATAATCACAGCTGTTAACCTCGTCGTGAACGCAACTCAATCCCTAAGCACAGCTATGAGCTGCGATTCTGGTTTTACTCAGTGCACGTATCCGTTTAACACAAAAAATTATGCTGATGGTATTTATGATCTGAGAGCTGTAGCCAGTAATGTTCTTAGCTATGACATAAAAGACACCGGAACTCTTATCATAGACAACACAAACCCCGAAATAATAATAGAGAGCGCGAATTATACAAAAGCCACTCTAACAATAAACGTAAGGGTAAATGACCCGAACGGCGACAGCCAGAAAGTTTCCTACACTATTCTAGGTGTAACAAAACTGATGTCATGCTTGCAGCAAAGTGATATTTTATATTGCACAAGCCAGTATGATTTTAGTTCGCTGGCAGACGGTCCGTATAATGTAACAATATCAGCAACAGACAAACTTGACCATGCAACGGCGAAATCAAAAATAATATTCGTTGACAAAAATCCGCCGGAGTTTAGGTCAATAAAAATAACACCGCTGAATCCAATATATCCGACAAACGTGACAATACAAGCAGAAATATTAGATCAGGGAAGCGCAGTCAAATCTGTCTCTGCCTCGGTAACAAACCCGACTTTCTCAGTTAATACCGACCTTGTCAGTACATTAGGAAATTGGACAAAAACATTCAGCGCAACAAGTACAGGAGCCTATCAGGTGGCTCTTACAGCTTTGGATGAAAACGGTAATTCAGCAACAAGTAATGCTGGTTATTTCTATATTGGTCAGCTGTCCTGCGGTGACGGTGTGTGCCAGTCAAATGAAAACTATTGTCTCTGCCAGATGGACTGTTATGCACCAACCTGCTCAACAGGCTCGGTAGATTGCCGCTCCGGAATTCCAACATGTGTTTCAGGTTCAGGTTCAAGCAGTAGTTCAGGTAGCGGTGGAACAAGGACAACAAATACAACAAGCACAACAGGTGCAGCAGGAAGCACAACAGTTCCGGGAAAGAATTCACCTGACACAATCGTAACCGAAAAAACGTCCACAATTAAAGAGCTCGTTGAGACGTTACTTGTAGTAAATCCGCTGCCTGTAAGCATAGTAATAGGAATTGCCATTGCAGCACTGTTAATTTTCAAATTTCGGAAAAGATTCAAGAAAAAAGAAAATGTAAATTCATTCTTCAGTAAGTGAGTTGGTGATTCATGTATCTGATTTTACTTCAAAGAGAAAAGCTTTGCTCTTCCAATCTCGCGGCATCTTACAAAGCCTTTTGTCTCTAGAACCAGAAGGTATTTTGATGCAGTGCTGCGGCTTATGGTAATCTTCTTAGAAACCTCTTCTATCGTCATGTCCTGTTTTTTGAGGCATTTGAGTATATTTTCTTCTATCATTTTAAGCACCAACAACTCGCGTGGCCTGCATCTCAATGAAATCCTGGGAAGCGCCTAGAGTAAACGACACATCATAAGCCATATTGGCCTGAGTGGCATTTACATAAATATGAATAGAGCTGGTGGCAATATTCTGGCTGAGCCTTGTAAGTTCTGTATAACCGACGCCATAAGCGCTGTTCTGTTTGTCGTTAATAAAAATTCCGCTGCGTGGATAGCTGACATTTAAATCAAGGACCTTGTTGCGCATAAGAACTACCATGTTTGTAGTGTTGACAACACCGTGGACCGAAGGCGTTCCAATCTTCTTGATGGCAAAAAGCAGAACGCCGTTTTCCAATACAAGATCTATGTTGCCATCGTCATCTATATCGCTTTCATAGGCATTCATGGCTGCGCCGCTAGATACTAGTATGTTACCTTCCTGCTTGCGCACACCAGAGCTGAACAGGTTTGTGTTCTCCAGTCTTATCTTTATTTTATTTTCAGTGCCAGACACAATAAGACTTCCGCTACGCACGTTAACGTCAAGGGTGCGCCTAGCGCCAGGGGCCTCGACAAACAACTGGTTTATAGCCGCATCTATCGACTTCAAAGTCTGTTCGGCCTCATTGAATGCCTGAAAATCCTGGCTCTCCTGAACAAAAGGGTTTATTGTATTGAGCACAAGGATCGTCGAGCTGACGACTATTATAATCGCCACAACACCACTGATTAAATCTCCTTTCATATTGCTACACCGGTTTCACTATTATCTGATTCTCATTCGTCTCATTCTTCTCGAATATAAGTCCAAATGCGCCGCTCTTGTCAAAGCTGCCTGCAATCTGCACCGAAGGATAGCTTAGCGCAAGCTCAATGGCATTAATGGCCTCATTCACCAGTACAAACGGCTGCAGCAGCGTTCCATATTGCGCAATCTCCGATGTTCTCGTATTGAAAACAGTGCAATTGGTGCTCGTTATAGGGATTATGAACTTGTTTCCTGGAATATCCTGCGACAATCTCAAAACAAATGAATTGCCTGAGGATATGTTTACGTAGTTGAGTGTCGAGCCTGCGTAGATTATGCCAAAGGTTGGGCTGCCAGTTATATTGACATCCTGCAGGCACGCATAATAATTATTGAGGTCGCTCATCGTGTACTGCCGTGTAGTTTGCGTGTAGTTGTCAACAAAAACCGTATCGTTTTCGTTTCCGCTTATGTTGAATTCCAGTAGGAATGTTATCTTTCCGTGGAGTATGAGCTCGATGAAATTGCAGAGAAAGCCGGAGCACAAGCTAAAGGATACGGAAGTTGTTGTGCCTGATATCTGTCCAACGCTGCCAAAAAGCACGTAGGTGGTGCTCTGGGCACGGGTGCCGGCGCTGTCCATGACCGGAATAATCTTGAAGTTTGTGCTGTTGAT
Organism: archaeon; assembly: GCA_035290545.1. Taxonomy (GTDB): domain Archaea; phylum Aenigmatarchaeota; class Aenigmatarchaeia; order GW2011-AR5; family GW2011-AR5; genus GW2011-AR5. The sequence goes on from DATDUC010000062.1 coordinate 8,660, forward strand.
ATCCTGGGCATTAGCCGCTCCCATAAGAAAGATCATCATAATCGATATAATTATAATAAATTTCCTGTAGAAAAACATGCTGCCAGCCCGCGTCTTCTTAACTTTTTTTTCCGCGACAAGCCTGTCAAGAAACAACAAAGCGCTTTTTTCGTTTATACTCATTTTCAAAGATAGCTCTTCCACTGTAAGACCATAGGAGGAATTATCCACGATGTCTGTTATCCTTTCTTCTGTCGTCATTTATAACACTTCATTGATTATCATCAATGATAATCATTATTGTTACGTGCCGATGATTATCATCTTTGTTCATCAATAATAGCTGTACTTTCCCAATATATAAACTTTCCGTCGGTGCTTTTTTATAATATGTTTCTTTTCCGCAAGCGCTTTTCTTTAGAAAAGGGCTTACCCGAACAGTAGGAACGCTGAGTAACCTATTACAACCATCACTAAGGAGTGTTTTATGCCTGCTATGAGAGAGCCCTCAGCCATCTTTCCAATAGAAAGGCCAGCGAAAAACCCTTGCACAATTATGAGCGCTCGGAAAATCTCGCTGAAGACGCCACGGAGGTCCTCCTGCTGCTCGTTCATTTGGAAGGCTGGGACCAAAACTGATGAAAGTCCTATCATTACGCCAAGGAAGACGAAGAAAATGAGATAGCCGTTTATCATCTGTGCATAAACCGAGGCAGACCTTTCTTTTTTAATTTTCTCCAGTTCTACAAGAGACTGGGCAACCGACCGCATTATGGTATCCATGGAGCCGCCGGATCGGTGCGTTTCTATTATGGTCTGGACGTTTCTCTTCATTGCTTTGCTGCCGGTCTTTTTCGCAAAATCATTCATTATGCGCTCAAATGTTATGCCCCAGGAAACCTTGGAAGCTATTTCATGCACGTAAGGAGTCATCACCCCGTATTCTATGTTAACTGTCGAGCGTATGGCCTGTGGTAGTGTCATGCCTGCAGATATGTTCTCTGCTATATCATTTAGATACTTAGGAAATAGTTCCTCTATCAGTCTTATTTTTTTGAACTGATTGAATTTGTAGAGGAGAGGCAAACCGATTATTATCACAGCAGCGCCAACATTGACAAAGGCGTAAATTGTCGGGTATACAGAAAGGAAAATAAAATTAATCAGCAGTGCGACTCCGCCAATGCTAAGCGTTATAGCGCTCAATATTTTCAGGTTCATCTGGAATTTTTTCATCTTTTTACACCGAAGGTTGCGTATAGTGTATAAACATTATAAACATTATATTCATCAGCGGCATCATGGCATAGACACCTATTCTCATGGCATTGGGTATGCTTAGTCCGAGTATGGTGCCTCCTACAAGCGACATGACAGACAAAACAGAAACGAAGAAAAGCGGGGCGGCAATAAGGACAGCAGTATAGAAGTCTGCATAAGTGGCAAGAGTCTGTACATATTTTTCTCTTTTTAGTCTGTATTCAAAAAGTGCTTCCTTTGCTGCGTTCTCAAGGTATCGCTTAAGATCGCCGCCGGTTTCTATCGTCGAGATTATTCCGTACACAAAGCGTTTGAATTCCACGGAAGGCGTTCTCTCAGATACATTGCGCATCGCTGATACGACATCCATGCCGAACACGTCAACATTCCTGACTATACGCTTTGCTTCATTGGAGACCTCGCCATACTCTGGTATGTTTGTCAGCAGCTTGAACATGACAAAAGGTGGAACACCGCTGGCTGATATGGCTGCCATGTGGTTTATGGCAAAGGGCATGTTGCCTTCTATGCTGTTTTTCTTGTTCGTGAGAATATGAAATGGATAGGAGTGATACAACGTGAGAACAGTAAAACCTATTGCAATGCCTGTTACAAGCGAGCCTATTAAAGAGAGCAAAAAGTCGGCTCTTATGATTGAAAACACGGCAAATATGAACGTGAATGAAAGCAAGAATGCCATAATAGACAGGAATATCATCCTGCCAACATAGAGTTCAAAGAGTATGTTGAGGTTTGATTTTATCACTTCTTCACGCAGCGGCTTAAGGTAGCTTGCAAAGTGGTGTGAACCAAAGCTTCCTAGATGTTTTATTATGGTCTTGTACATACAGCCACCATGTTATGTTCCTGTTATAAACCACACTTAAAGTTGTGGAGCTCATGGAACATGGCATCCCAGATTCATTTTTTAATGAATCTGTGACGATCACTTCACGAAAACGGTTTTTGGGTTTATAACAATGCCGCGACTTGTAATATTATATGGATGTACGCGTCTAGAATGATCGACTCCACGCAGTTTCCATACCGTAACGGCTCGCTTGTACTCGCCCTTGACATTTATATTATCAAGAACGATAACACCGTCGGAAACGAACTCCTCGACCCCAAATCTTGACAACGACGAGCTTCCGGGAACTATCTCTGAAATTATCACTGTGGTGCACTTGTTCTTCTTCATAATCCTGTCTATTTGGAGTATCATTCTCCTCAGTTCAGAAGAGTCCTTTAGATATATCCCCAAAGCTGCTACGGAATCGAAAACGACACGCTTCGCGCCTATCTCGCGTATATTATTTTCTATTACCTCTAGTATGTCCTCAAGGCGGAAGGGATCATATTTCAGTATGTGAAACTTTCCCGTAGACTCTCGCCTTACTATGTCAAAGCCAAAGGCTTTTCCCGTTTCCCTTATGCCGTCCTCTTCCTCTTCGAAGCTGACATAGATACCAGGATCATTTGAGGAAAGAAGATATTGAAGTCCCATTACGGTCTTGCCTGAGCCGCAGGTCCCTGTGAGAAGTATGGTATAGCGCTCTGGTATGCCGCCGCCAAGAATCTCGTCAAGGCCACTCACACCAGAAGGAATTTTATTCATAATAATACACTTATTTCATCTTTTTTCAAAAGGGCTTACTCATATGTTGTTCTTTTCCGCAAGCGCTTTTTTCAAAAGGGCTTACTCATCGCCCAGCAATTTTTCGCCTGCCAGAATCCTTGCTATCTTTTCAGGGCTTCGATGACAAAGGCTTACGTATTTTGCAATATCTTTCATGTTCGTTACGTTGTTTTCAAGCATCCATATCAAAACTTTTTTCCTTTTTGCTATCTCGCTGACTATGGTACTCATTGGTATTCCTTTCTCCGTGGATACCTTGTTGAGCAGCCAGGAGTTTGACCTGTATTCATAGATATCTTCTGATGGCACCCACACAAATGACTTTACGCTGTGGGGTGCGCCCGTATTCATGTCTATGCTTTCTATCTCGACAATTTCCTTTACGCGTCGCGCTGACTTTCCTTTCTCGCGCGCATGTATCATAACTATTACCATGTCCAAGCTTTCTATCAGGCCGACCGAAAGGCTTATGGGTTTTGTCTGCAGTCTTTTCATCAGGTCTTCAACACTGCCAGCGTGGATAGTTGATATGGACGGGTGGCCAGATGCCATACCTTGGAACATGACGTAGGCTTCCTTGCCTCTTATTTCTCCGACTATCAAGTAGTCCGGGTTTTGTCTAAATGATTCGCGCAGCAGCTCGAACATCGTAACCTCGCCGACGCCTGTGCCAGTAAAGCCTGTTCGTGCAGCGCCTGGTATCCAGTTCTCGTGCGGCAGATTTAGTTCGCGCGTGTCTTCTATTGAGACTATCTTTGCTTCCGGAGGAATGAAGAATGATATGCTGTTCAGCAGGGAAGTTTTGCCTGTAGCAACCCCGCCTGCTATCAGTATGTTTACGCCGTTCTCTATGAGGAACCATAGGTATGCAAGCATCTCAGCTGAGACAGTGTTAAGCCTTATCATGTCTATTGGAGAAATAGGTTCTTCGCGGAATTTTCTTATGGAGAATGTAGGCCCGCGCGTAGTTACGTCGCTCGCCAGTGACGCCTGTACTCGAGTTCCGTCAGGTAGCGAACCGTCCAGTAATGGATCTGCATAGCTGATGTATCTATCACATCTTTCCGCAAGTTTTGTGACAAATTCACGCAGCTCTTTCATTTCATGGTAAACAATATTTGTTCTCACTGAGCCAAACTTCTGATGCACAACATAGATAGGCACGTTTGCGCCGTCACAATTGTGGGTAAATATGAAATCGCCATGCATGAAGTTCTTGTTATCTTCTACAGCAACATCATAGAACGGTTTTGAATATTTCACAATATTTTTTTCAATTATTTTCACAGGGTGAACATCCCCTGTCGCAAGCATTTCAAGTAGTCTGCTTTTTGATTGGAGCGCAAACATTACACCAAGTTTTCCGTCATTGTTTATCTGCCTGCACGCCATTTTCCTGCAGTGACCTGTGTAATCCTGTTTGTCAAAAAGGAAGCCTGGATATAATTCTGTGCCAGATGCTCTGGAACTTGTCTCAATATTTTTTTCTAATACGTGTCTGGAGAAATTTTCAATGCTTTTTCCACCTTCTATGGAAATTTCCCACGTGTTTGCAAACCTCCTGTCCCTTTGATCAACTCGCGTGAAAATACCGAGCTTGTATAGAATGTATCTAATACCTAAAACCATGTCCCTGCTGGCTGTCGCCATTACAGCCTTTTTTGTTTTTTCAGAAACCCTTATGTAGCCATCCCCCAGAAAATAGCCCTTTACAAGGCATTTCAGAAGATTATCACTCCAAGTGTACGCCGTATCAGGTACATGTTTATTATATGAATTGTTACCAAGCTTGAGAATATTTTCAAAAAATATTCGTAATGTTTTGCCGCCGCAGTAGATGACACTGGAGGTTTTGTGCTCTATAAGTGTTGTCGTTGTGCCGAACAGTTTTTTGCCTAACCCAATAGCAAGGCTATGAAGCTCCTTCTCGTGCTTTCCGAAAGCCAGAGATATGCCAGAAGTTTCATAATATCCTTCTGCCAGAAACAATCCGATAAATGTCGCAAAGTCTTCATCAGGTTCTATAATAGCAGGTATCCAGTTTTTAACACCTTGCCCAACGCTTATCCTGAGCGACTTTCTAAGCGATACGTCCTTCTCAAGTTTCAGGTAAGCCCATATTGGCATTGAGTCATTTTGTTTCCATAATGCAATTAGTCTATTGCTGACGTCAAGCATTCTAGAGATTTTCATATTGTCGTCTATAAGCGATCTTGCACCTTTGACTCTAAAGTTATTATTTAGTTTAGAGAATTCGTCAATAAGATCAATAACAGCCACGTTTTCATCGGCGTTGAGGTTCTTGAGGCGCAATACATATTCGCCTTCATTTATGGAATCTGCGCGCTTGGTTTTTATTCCCTCTGCGTCGAGAACAAGCATCGGGTGGTCGGGACTGACATTTATGTGGTTTCCGCCCTCTGTTCTTATATCAAAATAATATCCGTCTTTGTTTTCCTTCCTCAAAAATCCGGTAATATACCTGTATTCTGCGCGCATTGTAGATGGGTTGAAAGAAAGCGCCTTTATGTCCCTTGACGGTTTTTTTACAGCTGGGGTTTTGCCGCTTATCTCCGAGTCTATGAGTTCTCCTATCGTTGTCAAGCAAGGCTTGCCGTCGATTTCCACGAATATTTTCTCGTGCTCAGGCAGGCATCCTATGTCTTCGATGTATGGGTCATTGAGAAGCGACTCTATACGGTTGAGGCCGACCAGGTCGCGAAAAATATAATACATTATCTTTACGTATTCCTTTTCGCTTACCTTAATCTCATATTCATCCAGAAGACGAGTGACGTTTCTTTCAAGGAATACAATCATCTTTTCCTTTTCCTTTATGTCTGATAGGGTAATATCTATTATCTGCACCAGGCCATCATAAACCTTTTTGAGTATGAATATTTCCTTTTCGTTGAGCTTTGGCTCGATAATATCGTATACTACAGAGCCTTCCTTGGCGTCGTAATGTATATTGGCATAGGAATATGGTTTTATCAGAGGATAAACAATACCGCTTATTTTTATGTCAGAAGGCCGCGGTAATGTTATAAGGGATTTCATCGGCTCAAACCTGAACTTAGGTTCCTCGGTTTTTCGCATGCATAATAGCATCTGTCCTGCACGAGTTCCGTTTATAACAGTTTTTTTGGTATGCAATTTTCTGTAAAGGGCTCCCCTAAGTTTGGTTCCCTTTTTTGTTTTTACATTATCTACCATCCACAGTCACCATAGTCATTTTACGGACCTCTTCTGCTCTTCCGCGAGCGTCCAACTTGCACAATGCCACGATATCGTGCACAGGAAGGGCATACATACATCTTGGATTGAAAACCGCTTACAAATCTGGGATCTATTTGCTTTCGCAAGCCCGGATCGCTTATCCTGAAACCCCGGTACTGGACAAAAGTCTTCCAGCGCGGGACGCTTCTTCCACAATAAGTGCATGTAACCGTCGATTCCTTTCCCTTGGATCTTGTGTGAGTGTAACCTCTTTTGTAAGGTGCAGACATAGCTAAATACCTCCAACTGACTGAAGTTGCACTGCAACTTCCAGCATTATTCCCTGATGTTATTATATGACAGATTCCGTATAAATAGAAAGCGGTGCAGTGACCGCATATTAAGTCATATTGTCGAAAGTTTTGAATTTAAGCTTAATTACGACAGTTTATTATATGAAAAGGCTAGTAGCGGGACTGGCAACACTTCTCTATCTTTCAAGTCCATCAGCAGCCATGCGAGAAACTCAGGGAAGCACTTCCGCCTATGATCAGAGCATAGCTGCCAAGGAAAACATGCCATGTATGAAAGCAGCGACCTCTAAGTTTCCGGATAATGTAACATTCATTAAATCTGTTTATAAGGTCCGTAGCGAATTTCAAAGTGTCATATACAACTATAATCTTTCTGATGATGAGAAATTCTTAGAATACATGAATATCCGCGACAGATACGGACCCTGTGTGGCGTCTTATGGTCTAACTATACCCATAAACAAGGATTTCTATGACAAAGCTGGGAGAGAAAAACCGCCGCTTGAAGGTTCTTATGAGGAGCAGGTCAAAATCGTAATAAGCGAAGTGAGATGGGGTATAAACGAAAACGGCCAACAAACCAGAAACCGGTTGCCTCGTGTAGCACAAAAACGTGCTGTCACACAATTAAAACAGGATCTGTGCAATCTTCCAAGTTCCATCAGTGCTGATATGAGCATTGCAATCAACACCGGCAGGGATTATTTTCGCGGGCGATTTTGGCCACGATATAATGTGGAATACTACGACGAAGGTGTTATCCAGATAGATTATGCTTCACCTGCTCAAGGCAGGATGATTGAGTATTCACCAAACGAATTTACAAAATACAGAATAACTACAGACACCATAGGATGGAACACTGCGATATTGTTAGACAAAAACGGAAACGTAGTTTTGGATAATGGCAGAACAACTCTGTATACAGCTCACAGCCCAAAAGCTCTGATAAGATATCTGGATGCTGAAAACGGCGCAGGCGATTTCA